>JBILLI010000797.1:0-3541 GCA_044376155.1 Polyangiales bacterium | reverse complement strand
ACTGCAACAGCGTGTGCAGCAACCTGCAGGCTGACCGCGACAACTGCGGCGCCTGCGGCACGGCCTGCGCCGCGGGGCAGGTGTGCACCGCGGGGCGCTGCGTGACCTCCTGCGGCGCGGGACTCACCGACTGCATGGGCGCCTGCCGCGACCTCTCCAACGACATCACCAACTGCGGCGCCTGCGGCACCTCGTGCCCCAGCGGACAGGTGTGCTCCGGCGGCATGTGCCGCGTCTCCTGCGGCGGCGGAACCACCGGCTGCTCGGGCACCTGCCGCGACCTCGCCACCGACACCGCCCACTGCGGGATGTGTGACCGCACCTGCCCCGCGGGCCAGATCTGCTCGGGCGGCATGTGCCAGGTCAGCTGCGGCGCGGGCACCACCAACTGCGCCGGCGCCTGCCGCGACCTCGACACCGACCGCCTCAACTGCGGCGGCTGCGGCATGGCCTGCGCGTCCGGGCAGATCTGCAACAACGGCATGTGCCAGGTGAGCTGCGGCGGCGTCACCACCAACTGCGACGGCACCTGCCGCGACCTGCAGACCGACAACGCCAACTGCGGCGCCTGCGGCACCGTGTGCCCCAGCGGGCAGCTCTGCAGCCGCGGCGCCTGCACCGTGACCTGTGGCACAGGCACCACCAACTGCGCGGGCGTGTGCCGCGAGCTCGCCACCGACCGCCTGCACTGCGGCGCCTGCAGCAACGTGTGCCCCAGCGGACAGGTGTGCTCCTCGGGCATGTGCCGCGTCTCGTGCGGCGACGGGCTCACGGAGTGCTCCAGCGTGTGCCGCGACCTGCAGACCGACATCAACCACTGCGGCATGTGCGGCCGCGCGTGCGCCGCGGGGCAGGTGTGCTCCGGCGGCATGTGCCAGGTGAGCTGCGGCGCGGGCACCACCAACTGCTCGGGCGTCTGCCGCGACCTGCAGAGCGACCTCGGCAACTGCGGCGCCTGCGGCACCCGCTGCGCGAGCGGCGAGGTGTGCTCGGCCGGGATGTGCACCGTGAGCTGCGGCTCGGGCCTCAACAATTGCTCGGGCGTGTGCCGCGACCTGCAGACCGACCTCAACCACTGCGGCCGGTGCGGCGCGGCGTGCCCCAGCGGGCAGGTCTGCAGCCGCGGCGCCTGCACCGTGAGCTGCGGCACCGGGCTCGACAACTGCACGGGCGTCTGCCGCGACCTCCGCACCGACCGCGCCAACTGCGGCATGTGCGGGCGCGCCTGCGCCAGCGGGCAGATCTGCAACGGCGGGACCTGCGAGCTGAGCTGCGCCACGGGCTCCACCAACTGCTCCGGGGTGTGCCGCGACCTCCAGACCGACCGCGCCAACTGCGGCGCTTGCGCCCGGACCTGCCCCAGCGGACAGGTCTGCACCAACGGCGCCTGCGCGGTGAGCTGCCTCGCAGGCCAGACCATCTGCGGCGGCGTGTGCCGCGACCTCGAGAGCGACATCGCCAACTGCGGCATGTGCGGCGCGGCGTGCCCCAGCGGACAGGTCTGCAGCCGCGGCGCCTGCACCGTGAGCTGCGGCTCGGGCCTCAACAACTGCAACGGCGTGTGCCGCGACCTGCAGAGCGACATCGCCAACTGCGGCGCGTGCAACCGCGCCTGCGCCGCGGGCCAGGTCTGCGCCGCCGGCACCTGCCAGGTGAGCTGCGGCGCGGGCACGAACAACTGCTCGGGCGTCTGCCGTGACCTCCAGAGCGACCCCAACCACTGCGGCGCCTGCGGCCGCGTCTGCGCCAGCGGGCAGCTCTGCTCCCGCGGCGCCTGCGTCGTGAGCTGCGGCGGCGGCCTCACCGACTGCGACGGCGTCTGCCGCGACGTGCAGAGCGACCGCAACCACTGCGGCGCCTGTGGCCGCACCTGCGGCGCGGGCCAGGTCTGCTCCGCCGGCGTGTGCGTCGTGAGCTGCGGCACCGGCCTCAGCAACTGCTCCGGCGTGTGCCGCGACCTCACCAACGACCTCGCCAACTGCGGCATGTGCGGACGCGCCTGCGCCTCGGGGCAGGTGTGCTCCGCGGGCATGTGCGTCGTGAGCTGCGGCACCGGCCTCAACAACTGCTCCGGCGTGTGCCGCGACCTGCAGACCGACCGCGGCAACTGCGGCGCGTGCAACCGCGCCTGCGCCGCGGGCCAGGTGTGCACCGCGGGGACGTGCGTCGTGAGCTGCGGCACCGGGCTCACCAACTGCTCGGGCACCTGCCGCGACCTCACCAACGACAACGCCAACTGCGGCACGTGCGGGAACGCCTGCGCCGCGGGCACCGCGTGCCAGTCGGGGGTGTGCTCCGTGACCTGCTCCCGCGGGTTCACCAACTGCAGCGGGAGCTGCCGCGACCTCGCCAGCGACAACGCGAACTGCGGCGCCTGCGGCCGGGTCTGCGCCAGCGGGCAGGTCTGCAACAACGGCACCTGCATCGTGAGCTGCGGCGCGGGCCTCACCGACTGCAGCGGCACCTGCCGCGACCTGCAGAACGACAACGCCAACTGCGGCACCTGCGGCCGCGTGTGCGGCGCGGGCACGAGCTGCTCCGCGGGCGCGTGCCGCGTGAACTGCCCCACGGGCCAGACCAATTGCGCGGGCACCTGCCGCGACCTCGCCACCGACAACGCCAACTGCGGCGCCTGCGGCAACGTCTGCGGCGCGGGCACGAGCTGCTCCGGCGGGTCGTGCCGCACCACCTGCGGCGCGGGCCTCACCGAGTGCTCGGGCGTGTGCCGTGACCTCCAGACCGACGGCGCCAACTGCGGCCGCTGCGGCACCGTCTGCCCGAGCGGGCAGCGCTGCACCGCGGGCGCCTGCGTGTCGTCGTGCCCCAGCGGGCAGACCCAGTGCTCGGGGGTCTGCGTCACCCTCACCACCGACCGCAACAACTGCGGCACCTGCGGCCGCATCTGCGGCAACAGCGAGGTGTGCACCGCCGGCAACTGCGTGCTCTCCTGCGCGCCGGGGCTCACCAACTGCTCGGGCACCTGCCGCGACCTGCAGAGCGACCGCGCCAACTGCGGCACCTGCGGCCGCGCCTGCGCCAGCGGCGAGGTCTGCGGCAGCGGCACCTGCACCCTCAGCTGCCCCAGCGGGCAGACCGCGTGCAGCGGCGTCTGCGCCACCCTCTCCTCCGACCGCAACAACTGCGGCACCTGCGGGCGCGTCTGCGCCGACCCGACCAACGCCTTCGGGTTCTGCTCGTCGAGCACCTGCGGCTACGGCTGCCGCCCGGGCTTCGCCGACTGCGACGCCAACGGCGGCAACGGCTGCGAGCTGAACACCACCAACAGCACCACCAACTGCGGCGCCTGCAACAACGTCTGCCCGACCCGCGCCAACGCGGCCACGGTGTGCGCCAGCAGCACGTGCACCTTCACCTGCAACGGCGGCTTCGCGAACTGCAACAACAACGCGAGCGACGGCTGCGAGGTGAACACCACCAGCGACAACGCCAACTGCGGCGCCTGCAACGCCGCCTGCCCGGCGCGCCCCAACGCGTCGAACACCTGCAGCGGCAGCGCGTGCCGGCTGACCTGCAACGCGGG
>JBILLI010001023.1:0-3543 GCA_044376155.1 Polyangiales bacterium | reverse complement strand
GCGACCACGCTGGCTGTCACGGTGTTACCGAGCACGTCTGTTGAGGTCGGTGTGCACCGACTCGCCGATGGTCATCGCGAGCGTGGCGACTCCTTGTTGTGCGCATGATGGACATCGCGTTGGAGGCCACCCTCGCGGCAACTCCGTGATGGGCATCGTTCGTCCTGCCAGCGACTCGGCGCCCCGCGATGCTCATCGAGCCGTCGAGCCCGTGTCTCGTTCGTGATGGGGTCAGAAGGGCAGGTCGTCGTCGTCGTGTTCGTCGCGCTCGCAGTCGACGACGGCGCGGTAGCACGCCAGCGCGTTCAACAGCGCCTCGGCCTGCGCCAGCACCAGCGCGGCCGCCTTCACGCGCAGCGGGCACGCATGCGCCCACGGTGACGACAGCTCGGGGTTCGTCGCTCGCGTCACGGCCAGCGCGATCCGCAGGGTGTTCCCGAGGCCGTCGAGGACCGCGATCTCCGGCGAGCCGTGCAGGCCGTACGGCCCCGGCGTCGCGTGGCGCGCGCTCATCGACGGGAGTCCTCTCGCTCCGAGTCGGCGGTCACCACCTGCCTCGCGAGAGCGCGATCGACCACGCGCTTGCCCCGCCGCGTGGCCAGCCGGAGGGCGTCGGTCGCGAGACGATCGAGCTCGCGGTGCGCGCCCTCGGCCGCCTCGTGCAGCACCGAGACCGCGTCCTCGGCGAAGAGCTCGCGATCGCAGCCCACGCGCTCCAGTCGCTTGCGCAGGTACGCCGCGCTGTCCTCCGCGGTCAGCGGATCGATCCGCAGCCGGTGGTGGATGCGCGAGTACAGCGAGCGGTTGATCCGCAGCGCCAGACGGTCGGCGAGCTCGGGCAGGCCCACGAGCACCACCGACAGCAGAGGGCGGCGGTCCCACTCGTAGTTCAGCAGGATGTGCAGGTGCGAGAGCGTGTCCTGATGGAGCAGGTGCGCCTCGTCGAGCAGGAAGACCGGGTGCTGTCGCGACTCGCGCCCCAGCGCGTGCACGTCGGTGCTCACGGCGTGAAAGAGCGCTGCCGCCGTGGCCGACGGCGCCAGCCCCAGGGCGGTGCAGAGCTGCCGGTAGAAGTCGCGGCGCCCGAGCGTGGCGTTGTGGCAGTAGGTGAGGCGAAAGCCCTGCTCGGGGAGCCGCCCTCGCACCGCGCGCAGCAGGCACGTCTTGCCCACGCCGGCATCGCCCACGAGCGAGACCGAGGCGCGCTCGCGCAGCGCGACCTCCAGGGCTTCGCACACCGCGATCTTCGACGGCGGGAGCCACAGGTCGTGGTCGTCGAGGTCCTTGTGGAAGGGGGCTTCGCGCAGCCCGAAGGCATCGAGGTACGTGGCGCTCATGGGGTCACCTCGGCGTCGACCATCGCCTCGTCGAGGGCGTCGACCGTCTCTTCGTCGGTGACGCCCTCGGCCCTGGCGCGGGCGCGATCAAGGAGCGCGCCCGCGGGGTCGAAGGGCACGCGCGCGCGCGGCGGCGGCGCCGTGTGCGTGCGACGCGGCGGGCGCGCGCGCGTCGCGTTGGCCTTCGCGTCGACCCGGCGGAGCACGTAGCGGTGATCCTCGTGCTCGACCCACGGCGCCTCGGCGGGGTCCACCAGGCAGCGCGCCACCGTCACCACGCGCCCTGCGAGGAAGCCCTGATCGAGCTCCCAGTCGGTGCCCGCCACCGAGAGCGTGGTGTCCTTGCGCACGCGGCGCCGCGAGCGGGCGGTGAGCGCCTCGCGCAGCTTCGCCTCGTCGAGCCGATCGACCGGGCGCGCGGCGGTGGTCCAGGCGACGCCGGGCGAGCGCCCCATCAGCGAGGCGTGCGCGCTCGCGTGGTAGTGCTCCGAGAGGAAGGCCGCGAGGCGCGCGTTGAGGTCGTCGAGCGTGGCGAGGGCGCCGAGGTGATCGAGGCAGCCCTGGCGGAGCGTGCGCCAGAATCGCTCCATCTTGCCGCGGGCCTCGGGGTCGTAGGGCTTCGCGTGCACGAGCGCGATGCCCAGGCGCGCGCAGCACAGGCTCAGCAGCGCGCCGCGATAGGTCGCCCCGTTGTCCAGGTAGAGCACCTCGGGCGGACCGTGGCGTCGCAGCGCGCGGACCAGCAGACCGAGCATGTCGACCTCGCGCTCGGTCGAGTGCGCCTCGAGGGCGACGACGTAGCGCGAGGCGTCGTCGAGCATGCCGTGGACGCGCACGGGCACCTTGCGATCCCCGACCAGGAGCGGCGCCCCGTGGCACACGTCGCCGTGCCACAACACGCCCGGACGCTCGGCCTCCCAGCGCAGCCGCGTGCGCGCGCCGGCGCCGTTGCGCAGCGCGATGCGGTCCAGGCCATGCTCCGCGAGCAGGCGCCGCACGGTGGTCTCAGAGACGGCGCCTTCGGTGATGCGTCCGCTCGCGACCAGCTCGCGCAGGATCACGCTCGCGGTGGCCGTGGGGTTCTCCCGGCGGATGTCGAGCACGAGCGCGCGCTGCGCCTCGGTGAGCTCGCGGGCGCGCCCTCGATCGCTGCGAGGCTCGGGGCGCAGCGCGTCCAGACCGCCCTCGCGGTGCGCGTAGTACCAGCGCTCCAGCGTCGGGACGCTGAAGGTGCGGGTGCGCGCGGCCCCCGGCGGGCGGAAGCTCTGGTCGCTGAGCGTGCGCATCGCGGCGCGCAGCTGGCCGCGGGCCAACTGGCGCTGCGTGAGCGCGCCGATCACGCCGAAGCGAAAGAGGGCCACCTCCTCGCCGTGGTCGCGTGGACGGATCTCGGGGTCATCGTCGTGCATGGTCGTCTCCTGCGCCGCGGCCGTGGTGGGCGACGCGGAAGGAGCGCTACCGGCGCGGGCGGCGCGCGCGAGGGGGACAAGGCGGGTGGGTCGCGAATCCCGCTGTGAATCAAGGCGAATCGCATCACGGCGGGTGACAGGCGGCGCGCGCGACACGCGAGGGGATCGGGAGCGACTCGTCGAGCACCCGCGCGGCGAGCGTCATCGCCACGCGCTCGGCGACCTGACGCGAGGACCACTCGGGCGGCGCGGCACGGACCTCGGGGAAGAGCGCCGAGGCGAGGGAGATCCATCGGAGCACGGCGTCCCATCCGCGCGCGTCGTGTCCTCGGAGGCGCGTGGGATTGAGGCGCTGGTAGACCTCGCGGAGCGAGCGTCGGAGCGCGCCGTAGAGGGCCATGGCGAGCGCGATCGTGACGGCGCCGAAGTGCTTGCGCGGGAGCACGTCGGCGGGCACGACGGTGCAGGTCGCGCCACACGCGGTGCAGCGGTAGCGCCGCACGCGGAGCTCGTGGAAGGCGGGAGGCTCGTCGGGTGCAAGGACGCCGCGGACGGTACGAGCCCGGGTGCCGTGCCCGTGCAGCACGAGGGGTGCGCCGGGCGGGGCGGTGGCGCGTTTGCAGCACGGGGTGACGGGCGGCCGGGCGTCATGGACGCTGGGCGTGGCCGCGAGCCAGTCCTTGACGACGAGGGCGAAGCGTAGGACTCCCTCGGAGTCCCGGTGACTTTTCTCCAATGCGCCATCGGGGCCCGACGGGAGGGTGTTGGCGCACCGCTCCCGTCACCTATTTCGAAGG
>JBILLI010000795.1:0-3544 GCA_044376155.1 Polyangiales bacterium | reverse complement strand
GCGCCGGGACCTTTCGCCTCGATTGCCAGAACTGAGCGGCGCGATGGGGCAGGGCGCGCGCTGGGAGCACGTTCGGGAGCTGGGCGAGGGCGGCATGGGCCGGGTCTCCCTCGCGCGCCGCACGCTCCTCGACGGGGTCACGCAGCGCGTGGTGGTGAAGCGCGCGCACGGCGGTGACGAGGCCGCGAGCCGGCTCCGCGCCGAGGCCCGCGCGCTGGCCTGCATCGACCACGGAAACGTCGTGAAGCTCCTCGACGCGGGCGAAGACGCCGAGGGGCCGTTCCTGGTGCTGGAGCACGTCGACGGCGTGGACGCGCACGCGCTCCTCGAAGACGCCCGCGCCGACGCGGCGATGGATCCCCAGGAGGTCGCGTGGCTGCTCTTCGAGGCGTGTCGGGGGGTGGCTGCCGCCCACGGGGCGCGCTCGGCCGAGGGTGACGTCCTCGCGCTGGTGCACCGCGATCTCTCGCCGCAGAACCTCCTCGCCTCGGTGCGCGGTGACGTCAAGGTCGCCGACTTCGGCATCGCGTGGTCGCAGGCGCGGGCGAACCGCACCACCACCGGGGTGGTCGTGGGCAACCCGCGGTTCATCTCCCCGGAGCAGCTGGAGGGCCGCCACGCGGGCCCGGCGACGGACGTCTTCGGCCTCGGCCGCGTGCTCGAGGAGCTGCTCGCGGTGACCGCCCCATCGCCGCTGCGCGCGGCCCTCGCTGACCTCGCCTCCCTCGCCACGCGACGCCTCCCCGAGGACCGCCCGTCCGACGCCGACCGCCTCGCCGACGCGCTGCTCGACGCGGTGCCCTCCCTGCCGCGGGGGCGCACCCTTCTCGCGTCGCGCGTCGCGCGCATCACCGCCACGCGGGAGCGCATCCACCACGCTCTGCGCGGCCTGCTCGACGACGACCCGCCGCTGCCCCGGTCGGCCACCGAGGTCGCGGCGCGCGCGCAGACCGAGGCCGCGCCCGTGCGAGAGGTCCACGCGCCGCCATCCCCCGTGGTCCCTTCGCGTCGACGGGGCGCGGCGCGGTGGGTGATCCCGGTCGCGGTGTCGCTGATGGTGGCCGTCTTCGCCGTGCGACTTCGCCGGGGTCCCTCGGCGCAGCCGCGTCCGCGCGCCACGCCTGCGGTCCCGGTCGTCGCGGCGCCGCCCGCGGTCGCGGAGGTGGCGCCGTCTTCTCCCGCGGCGCCGACACCCCCCGCTGTGGTCGCCGCGGGGGCCCTGCGACCCACGCGCCGCGCGCCGTCGAGGGGGGCGCGCGCGACGGTGAGCGCGCCTGACGCTGGACCCGCGGCGACGCTGCGCGTGAACGCGATGCCCTGGGCGATGGTCACCGTCGACGACGGCGCCGCCCAGCGCACGCCGCACGACTTCGCCCTCGCGCCGGGGAGCCACACGGTGCGCGCGCAGTACAACACCGGCGGCGACGAGACGCTGCAGGTGGACCTGCGGCCCGGTGAAGTTCGGCCCCTCGCGCTCCGTCGGGGTTGGTAACGTTTCGCGCATGAGCACCCCGAACGTGACGGTGATCCAGCGGGACGGCAGCGGCGCGCCGCTCTCGGCCTCGCGTCGCACCCCGACGCTGCGCTGGTCCGATGTCGCAGGGGCGCATGCGGTTACGGTCACCACCCGCGCGCTGCTGGGCTCCGCCGCGGGCGTCGACGTGCTGCTGCAAGACCCTGCGGTGTCGCGCCTGCACGCCGAGCTCGAGCTCCTCGACGACGGGCTCTGGGTGCGCGACCTCGAGAGCCGCAACGGCACCTGGCTCGACGGGGTCTTCGTGCAGCGCGCGCGCGTCGCCGACAACGCCCGGCTGCGCGTGGGGTCCACGGAGATCACCGTGCGCTACCCCGACGCGGGCACCGCGGTGGAGCTCCACCCCCACGAGCGCTTCGGCCCGATGCTGGGCCGCTCGGCGCTCATGCGCGAGCTCTTCGCGCGGCTCGCGAAGGTCGCGCCCACCGACTCCACGGTGCTGGTGCAGGGCGAGACCGGCACCGGCAAGGAGCTCGTCGCCGAGGCCCTCCACGCCGCGTCGCGCCGCGCGGCGCAGCCCCTGGTGATCGTCGACTGCGCGGCCCTGCCGGAGAACCTGCTGGAGGCCGAGCTCTTCGGGCACACCCGCGGGGCGTTCACGGGCGCGGTGGCCGCGCGCGCGGGGGCCTTCGAGTGCGCCGAGGGCGGCACGATCTTTCTCGACGAGGTGGGGGAGCTGCCCCTCGCGATGCAGCCGAAGCTGCTGCGCGCGCTGGAGTCACGCGCGGTGCGCCGCGTGGGCGAGACGGTGCACCGCAAGGTCGACGTGCGGGTCATCGCCGCCACGCACCGCGACCTCCGCGCGATGGTCAGCGCCCGGGCGTTTCGCGAGGACCTGTACTTCCGCCTCGCGGTGCTGCCCGTGACGGTGCCGCCGCTGCGCGCGCGCCCTGATGACATCGCGCCGCTGGCCGCGCACTTCGTCCCCCCGGGCGCGGGGGCGGTGCTCACGCCCGACCTCGTGCGCGAGCTCACCGCGCGGCCGTGGCTGGGCAACGTGCGCGAGCTGCGCAACTTCGTCGAGCGCGCGCTGGCCCTGGGCGCCCGCGAGGCCCTGGCCATGGGCGGGGTTGCGCCCCTCGCGGCGAGCGCGGGCGAGTCGCTCCCGGCGGTGTCGATCGACGAGCCCTTCAAGTCCCTGCGCGAGCGCTGGGTGGACCACCTCGAGCGCGAGTACGTGCGCGCGATGCTGGCGCGCCACGACGGCAACGTCTCCGCGGTGGCGACGGCCTCAGGGCTCGACCGCACCTACGTGCACCGGCTCATTCGCAAGCACGAGCTCTGATCAGCGACGGGCGGCGGCGGCGAGGTACGCGGCGATGGCGCGGTGAAAATCCGCGCGCGCGTCGACCTCGCGAGACGCGGCCTCGGCGCTGGCCTGCTCGCGGAGGTTCACCGCGAGGATGGTGCTGTTGCCGAGATCGAAGTTGGTGCGCTCGGCGGCCTCGACCTGCCGCGCCACGGAGAGTTCCAGGGCCGCGAGCTCGGCGCGTTGCAGGGCGGCGTCCACCGCCGAGCGGGCGTCGCGCAGGTCGGCGAGGATGCGGTCGCGCTGGAAGCGCAGCTGCTCGTCGAGGCGAGAGAGGTTCGCCCGGGCGACCTCCAGGCGACCGCGCGCCGGGCGGTTGAGGATCGGCACGTCGAGCAGCAGCGACGCGTCGACCTCGGGGCTGCTGCGGGTGGACGAGCCCGCGCCGATGTCTTGTGAGGCCGAGACGACGACGTCCACCGCGGGCAGCATCTGGTTGCGCGCGAGGTCGCGGTCGACCTCGAACTGCGCGCGCTGCGCGTTGAGGCGTCGCAGCTCGGGCCGACGCGCGGGGGCGCTGCGGATGTCGTCGGCGATGGTCGCGGGGCTCAGCGGCGACACGTCGGGGAGGTCGTCGGGGAGCCGGGCGTCGCTGGGAAGGATGGCCTCGCCGCGGGCGTCGCGGAGGAACAGCGAGAGCTCGATGGCCGCGCGCTGCAGCGCCCGCTCGGCCGACACGGCACCGCCGCGGCGTTGGGCCA
>JBILLI010000146.1:0-12922 GCA_044376155.1 Polyangiales bacterium | reverse complement strand
GCGCGCGAGCACCACGCCCGTCACGGGCAGCGTGCCGCGGTGGGCGAGTCGCCACGGGCGCACGCTCACGAGAGCACCGCCAGCGGCCCGCGCGCGATCCGCGGCACCATCCCGGGCATCCGAAACACCCTCAGCGAGCCGGTGGATGCGACCACCGCGAGCTCGAACCCGCCGCCCTCCACCGCGGCGCCGAGCAGGGCCTCCCCCACCCGCAGCAACGCCGTGCGCTGGAGGCCGCACGCGACGAGGGCGCGGCGGTCCTCGTCGAGCGCCACGACGCGAAAGGGGTCGCTGGGGATCCCCGCGCCCAGGAGGCCCAACGGGGTGTCTCCGGGCCGCAGCCGCATCTCGTCGGCGGGCACGCCCTCCACGCGCCACACTGGTCCGTCGTCACGGGTGGCGACGACGTAGCGGTGGTGCCACGACGAACCCACCAGGGCGGCGCGACGGTTCTCGGGCACGCTGACCACTTCCACCCCCGGCACCACCGGTGGCCCCTCGGGGCGGGCCACGCACACCATCACCACCCGCCCTCGCGTCTCGGTGAGGCAGAGCACGCGATCATGGATCACCCGCGCGGTCCCGTCCCGGGCGATGCAGACGGCGCGGCCGTCGTCGAGGCGCAGCAGCGTGGCGTTCGGCGCCGTGCCCGACGGGGGAAAGATCAGCGGCAGCAGCGCGGCCCCCTCGGGACGCCCGCGCAGGGCGTCGACCACCGACGCGTCGAGCCCGCGCAACGGCGCGCTCACCATCGGGAACACATCCCCCTGCCAGTCGAAGCGCAGCAGGGCGTCACCGCGGCGGGTGAGCAGCACGAGCCGGCGACGGAGCCACCCCACCGCGAGCACCTGCTCCCCCGAGGGGCAGTTCCAGCGCTTCGGCCGACCCGACTTCATCCCCTCGGTGGGCACGCTGAACACCAGCGGGTGACCTTGCGCGTTGCGCGCCACCAACCTGCGACCCTCGGTCAGAAACAGCGGGGCCGACGCGGCGACGTCCTCGGCGCGCCCGACGCCCCCCACGGGCCGCGGCGGCGGCGGCGCGGGCTTCGCGGCGAAGAGCGCGCGCGGGTCGCGCAGCACCCTCGCCTGCAGCGCGGCATCCGGCAGGACCAACGCCCGCGGGATCACCCGCCCCCCATGCTCGACCTCCACGTCGAGCCGCGCGGCCCCCCGCTGCACCGGGTCACGCACGCGCACCGCGCCGCCCCGCAGGCGCTTCGACGGGCGCAGGTCCTCGCCCACCCACCAGACGTCGTCCCAGCCCGCGCGCAGGGCGAACTCCTCCCACGCGCGCAGGTCGTCGGGCGTGGGCGAGAGCGCGCGGCGGTCGAGCAACACCAGCGCCGGCAGCGGCGGCTCCACCCCGCTCACCAGCTTCGGCGGGCGCCCCTCGGCGGGCGGGTCTTGCAGCAGCCCCCAGGCGAAGCGCGCCCCGGCGTCGCGAGCGCGCGCGGCCATCACCAGCACCAGCGCGAGGTGCGCCAGCCGCGGCGCGCCGAGCTGCGCGGGACCAGCGTCGACCAGCATCAACGACGCCCGCGGGGGCTTGAGGTCCTTCAGCGCGAGGGCGTGGAACAGCAGCTCGCTCTGCGCGGCGCGGCGCACGAACTCGTCGGGCACCTCGGTCGCGAGAAGTCGTTCGGTGTCCAACAATCGGTCGAAGGGACCGCGACGGGTGACGCCGTCGACGCCGTCGGGGTCCCCCTCGCCCACGCGCACCTGCGCCCGCAGCGGCCCCAGGGATCGCGCCAGGAGCTCCATCCACGGCAGCAGCGCGTCGGCGACGTCCCGGGGAATGTCCGCCACCAGCGCGGACCACCGCGCGAAGGGCCCCGGCAGCGCGCTCATCGCCCGGTGGCTCCCCAGGCGCGCAGACGCTCCCGCGACAAGGGTCGGGCCTCCGCCAGCGGCACCACGCGCAGCCCCTCGGCGGTGGGCCACAGCGCGTGGGGAAAGGCCCCGTGCACCCCGCGCGAGGCCAGCGCGCGCACGAGCAGGGCGATGGGCACCGAGGGGCGCGTCGCCGTCGGCACGAGCCACCCGGGCGCGTCGTCGTCTCGCCCCAGCCACGCCGCGTCGGCGGACCACGGGGCGGATTCGCCGAGCAGCACCACGTCGCCCCCCGCGGCCACGCCCCGCAGGGCGCGCAGGGTGGGGTCGTCGGCGTCGGCCAGCCGTGCGCACATCGCGACCGCCGCCGCGCCGTGAAGCGCCACGCCGCGCACGGGCAGCGGGGTCTCGCGCGGGGTCCACGTGACCGCCACCCGGGGGGTCTCGGGGGGCGCCGCGGGGCCGCGGCGGTAGGGCGTCACCGCAGGGGCTCCGTGGCGCCGAGGCCCACGCCGGTGTTGATCCCCGCGAGCGTGGTGACCATCGCGCGGTACAGCGGCGGGACCTTCATCGCCAGCGGCATGAAGGCATCGCGGAGCGCGCCGAGGGCGTCGTGGTCCGACTGGAACCACAGGGTCGCCCAGCGGTTCGCGGCCTGGTAGAAGCGCAGGTGCGCGCGACGGGCGTCGCTGTAGCGGGCGAGCGCGAGGTCCACCGAGGCCTCGGCGGCGACGCACTCGGCGAGCACCATCGCGTCCCAGAGCGCGAGGTTGGCGCCCTGCCCGAGCTGCGGGCTCATCGCGTGCGCGGCGTCGCCCAGGTACACCACGTGACCGCAGTGCCACGCGGGCATCGAGACGTCGTGGTAGCGGGTGAAGAGCACCTCGTCGAGGGAGCGCACCTGCGCGAGCAGCGGGTCGAGGGCGGGCATGGCCTCGCGCACGTCGGCCTTCCACGCGTCGAGGCCCCGCGCGCGCCACGCGTCCACCTCGGTGGCGCGCAGGCTGCCGAACACGCTCACCCGCGGGGTGTCACCCTCCGGGCCGACGCCCGAGGGCAGCGAGCCCACCATGCGCCGGGTGCCCTGCACCACCTGCCGGAGCTCTCCCGCGAAGACGTTCTCGGGGTCCTCCAGCACGCACCACGTCGCGCCCCAGGTGTGCGGGGTGACGGACTTCTCCAGGTCGGTGTCGTCGCGGAGCTGCGAGCGCGCGCCGTCGGCCACGATGCAGAGCTGATGCGGCCCGAGGCGCTCGCGCGACGGGGTCACGAAGTGCACCCACCCCTCGCGGGCCTCGGCGAGGTCCTCGACCTCGACCCCGGTGCGCAGGGTCACCCCCGCGGGCCCGAGGGCGTCGAAGAGCGCGCGAAAGAGCACGCCGCGGTGCAGCCCGTAGCCCTTATGGCCGCCCGGGATGTCGTCGTAGCGCAGGCGAAACACCTCCCGTCGCCCGAGGGTCTCGCAGCGCAGCTGCGCGATGGGCGCGCAGCGCGCGAGCACCGCGTCGAGCAGGCCGAGCCGTCGCAGCGCGCACTGCCCCGTGGGCTGGAGCAGGATGCCCGCGCCGTTGGCCTCGGGCTGCCGCACGCGCTCGTACACAGTGACGCGATGGCCCGCCCGCACGAGGGCCAGCGCCACCGCCGCGCCCGCGGTGCCCGCGCCGATCACGCCCACGTCGAGGGAGCCACGCATCGCGCGGCGACTCTGCGCCCGACACGGCCGCGAAGGCAACGCGGGGCATGGGCGGCCCCACATTCCCGCCTCCCTCCCACCTCCGCGCAGAGAGACGTGCAGGCATGACCGCGGTTGTGTCGGCGAAACACCTACGAAGACGATGCCTTCCCGCCGATGGTAGCTAGGAGAAACCAGGACAGTTTTCCACCGTTGCCGCGACCGTCACCGACGGATCGCGCGAGGAACGCTCCACCGATGCCCACCGGCGACACCCCTCCGAAGGTGCAGCTCCCGCCCGCCAAGGTGATCAACCGCGGCGGCCGCTTCGACGTGCTCATGCGCCTCGGGGGTGGCGGCATGGCGACGGTCTACCTCGCGCGCTCCATCGCGGGCGGCGGGTTCGAGCGGCTCGTGGCCCTGAAGGTGCTGCACCCGCACCTGCTCAGCGAGCCAGAGTTCCTGGTGATGTTCCTCGACGAGGCGCGGGTCGCGGCGAAGATCCACCACCCCAACGTCATCGCGATCCACGACCTCGGGACGCAGGACGCGTGGATGTACATGGTGATGGACTACGTGCTGGGCGACACCCTCGCGGCGGCGCAGAAGGTCGCGACGAAGCTCCGACGCGGGCTCCCGCTGGAGATCGTGCTGCGCGTCGCCCTCGACGCCCTGCGCGGCCTCGACGCGGCCCACAACCTGGTCGACCCCGCGGGTCGCAGCTTGAACGTGGTGCACCGCGACGTGACCCCGCACAACATCCTGCTGGGCATCGACGGCATCGCGCGGGTCACGGATTTCGGCATCGCCAAGGCCGAGCAGCGGCTGACCTTCACCAGCCTCGGGATGCTCAAGGGCAAGGCGCCCTTCATGGCCCCGGAGCAGTTTCGCCAGCGTCGGGTGGACCGCCGCGCCGACATCTTCTCGATGGGGATCACCCTGTGGGAGGCCCTCGCGCTGCGCCGCTGCCTGCCCCCGGACCTCACCAACAACGCCGAGCGCCCGCCGTACCGCCCGCTCCGAGATTTCCTGCCGAACGCGCCCCCGGCCCTCGACAAGATCCTCCTGCGCGCGCTGCAGACCGACCCCGAGGACCGCTGGCGCACCGCGGGCGAATTCGCCGACGCGCTGGAGGCCAACCTCCGCGACCACATCGCGCCGCACAGCCTCGTGGGCAGCTTCGTCGGGGCCTTCGCGCAGCAGAAGGTCGAGGCCGAGCGCCGTGCCATTCGCGAGGCCTCCGCGCGCGGGGCCGAGGAGCCGCTGCGCGGGCGTTCGGGGTTTCACCATGTTCCCCTCGAGCTGCGCGGCGAGGAGCGCGGCGAAGCGTCGGACGATGGCGACGACCGGCTCTCCCCCGAGGAGTTGGAGCCGCCGACGCGCGTGCTGCCCCCGAAGGAAGCGCCACCCGTCGTGCGCGCCACGCGATCGGTGATCCCCCTGCCCGTGTCGCGCGAGGATCCTCCGCGCCGCGCGAGCACCCCCGTGACCTTTCCTCCGCCCCCGCCCGTGCGGGCCGAGACGCCCGTCGCGCAGCCGGCCGTGGCCAAGGCCCTGCGCGGCGCGACGCTGGTCGGCACCGGCGAACCCAGCCCCGAAGCGTGCCTTGTGCCCAGCGACACGCTCCAGGGTTCCTCCGCGCTCGACACCGAGCACCAGGGCGCCGCGCCGACCTCGGACGCCAACGGCAGCGGACGTCGCCCGAGCCTCTCGCCGCTGCGCGCGGTCGCGGTGTTCGACCCGGGCGAGGTCGGCCACGCCTCCGAGCGCCCCGACTCCGTCCTGCACGCCGACACGCTGGTCACCCTCGACGCCTCGGTCAGCGACCGCCACCACAGCCTGTCTCCGCTCCGCGGCGACACCGTCATCGACCCCGAGGCCGGCGCCCGCGCCGAGCAGGCCGAGGACGACGACGCCCGGGCCGCGCAGCGCTGGTTCGACGAGGCCGCGACCCCGGCGAAGCCCAGCACGCTGCCCCCCAGCCTCGCCCCGGCCCGAACCGCCTCGCCCGCCGACGAGGCCTCCACCCCCGAGGATCGTACGCCCTCCGACGACCTCGACCGCCTGCCAACGTCGACGACGGGTGCGCGCGCCCTCGGCGTCGCCCTCGCGACGGCGCTCGCGCTCGTGGCGTGGGCGCTCTGGGGGCGCTGACGGTCCCGAATCCCCCGGCGGGCATCTGGTGCTCCGCGCGTGTTCTCCTACACTCGTCGCCGTGCACGCGCCTCACGCACCTCGCCTGACGCTCCGCGACCGACGCGTCGCGGCGCGTCCCCAGGGGCGCGCGCGGCGGATGTTCCGCGCGTCGGTGCTCACGCTCCTCGCGAGCCTCGCGGCCTCCCTGCTGCTCTCGCTGGCGTACCCCACCTGGTTGACGATGCCGCGGGGGCTCAACCTCGCGCTGGGGTTCAGCTACCTGGGCACCCTCGTGCTCTACGCCCTCTCGGCGCTCACGCAGCTCTGGTGCTGGGTCGCGCCGCGCACGAAGGCCACGGTGGAGGCCGACGGCGACGCGCTCGTGGTGCAGCGTCGGCGGCGGCGACGCATCCCCCTCGGTGAGGTCGTCGCAGGGTGGCTCCTGCGCACGGCGGACCGCGGCGAAGTGGAGCTGGAGCTGCGCAGCGGCGAGGTCATCTCCGTC
The DNA here is from genome assembly GCA_044376155.1 of Polyangiales bacterium. Lineage (GTDB taxonomy): Bacteria > Myxococcota_A > Polyangia > Polyangiales > JAWKRB01. The sequence goes on along the minus strand of JBILLI010000146.1, from coordinate 6,777 downwards.
GAGGTGTTCGACGCGTGGGAGGCCGACGCGCTGCTCGACGCGGCGCAGGTCGCGCCCCACGAGCGCGCCCTCACGATGCGGCTCGGGAGCCCCCTGGTGGACCTCGGGCTCGCGGCGGCGGCGCTCTTCCCCGGCGGCTGCGCCGCGTCGCTGCTCGCGGTGCTCGCGGAGCGGACGCTGCGCCTCCCGAGCGTGACCACGGGCTTCATGCTCTTCACGCTCACGGCGCTGGCGATGGCCCTCTCGGTGGCGTGGCTGCGACCGCCGGTGGTGCGCGTGGGCCACGACGGCGTGTCAGTCCGCGGCGGCCGTGGCGCGTGGTTCGCACCGTGGGACGAGGTCACCGGGATCACCCGCGTGGGCGCGTCGCTGACCCTCTCTCTGCGCAACGGCGGGTCACGGGTGCTCTCCCTCACCGGCACCCCCCGGGCCCGGCAGGACGCCCTCTGCGCCCGCATCACCGCGGCCCACGCCGAGGCCCACGCGCCCCGCGACCTCTCCGCGCGCCTCGCGTCGCTCGACCGCCAGGGCCGCACCGTGGGGGCGTGGCGTGAGGCGCTGCAGGCGCTCGCCACCGAGCGCTCGGACTATCGGCAGACGGGGCTCTCGCGCGATGAACTCCTTGCGGCGCTGAGCGATCCGCGCGCGCCCGAGGAGCGGCGCATCGCCGCGGCCTTCGTGCTGTCGTCCCTCGACCCCGCCGAGGCCACCGCGCGGGTGCGCGTCGCCGTCGAGACCCTCGCCCACGACCCGGCGCGCGTCGCCCTCACCCGCGCGTCGGAGGGGACCCTCGACGAGGCCCTGCTCCCACAGGCCGCGGAGACCCGCGTGCGGGTGGCCTAGAGAACCGACCGGGACGGCCTACGTCAACTCCGGGCCCGAGATGAACGCAGGAATCGTGCGCGGCAACGGGATCCGACTATGCTCGGCCCCATGCGTTCCTTGATGCGCTCCGTGTTGTTGGCCTCCCTCGCGGCGTGTGCGCCGCGCGCCCTGGGCACCCTTCCCGGCGGCGACGCCTCGGTCGACGAGGCCGCGACGGGCGACGCGGGCGTGACCGACGCGCCGCCCTCCTCCGACGCGCCGACGACCGACGTTGTGACCGCGCCCGACGTCGTGGCCGCGCCCGACGTCGTGGCCGCGCCCGACGTCGTGGCCGCGCCCGACGTCGTGGCCGCGCCCGATGTCGTGACCGCGATGGACGTCGCGCTCCCCGACGTGGTCACCGCGATGGACGTCGCGAGCCCCACCGACGCGCCCGCGTCGGCCGATGTGCCGCCGCCCCCCGACGTGCCGGTCACGCGCTGCGTGTCGTCGCGCATGTGCCCCGGGCAGGTCTGCGACACCACCCGGGGACTCTGCGTCGACTGCCTCACCGCGATGGACTGCACCGGCGGACAGCGCTGCGTCGGCGACCGCTGCGTCGCCCCGCCGCCCACCTGCCGCTCCGACCGGGACTGCTCGTCGCGCAACCAGGTCTGCAACCTCGGTCGCATGGAGTGCGCCGATTGCGTGACCGACCGCGACTGCGGCGCCGGGCAGTACTGCGACCCCGACGGCGCGTGCCGCGCGCAGGTCTGCACCCCCAACGCGGTCACCTGCGCCGACGCCACGACGCGGAGCGTCTGCAGCGCGAACGGCGACCGCAGCGTCAGCACCCCCTGCCCCACGGGCCCCAACGCCGCGCCGACGTGCAGCGCCGGGGCCTGCGCGATCCGCTGCGAGACGGGCTTCGCCGACTGCGACAACGACCCGGTCACGGGCTGCGAGGTCAACCTGCGCACCAGCGGCGCGAACTGCGGCGCCTGCGGGCTGCGCTGCGGCGACGGGCAGATGTGCGGCAACGGGATGTGCCTCGCGGGCGCGTGCCCGACGGGCCAGACCCGGTGCGGCGCGGTGTGCCTCGACCTGCAGACCGACCGCGCGAACTGCGGCGCGTGCGGCCGCGCCTGCACGGTGGACCAGATCTGCGCCGCGGGGGCCTGCGGCCCGAGGTCCTGCCCGAGCGGCCAGACGAGCTGCGGCGGGGTCTGCGTCGACACGAGTTTGAACACGCAGCACTGCGGCGGCTGCGGCCGCATGTGCACCCTGCCCTTCTGCCTCGTCGGTAACTGCGTCGGCGGGCCGACCTGCGGCACCGGGCTCACCGCGTGCGGCTCGACCTGCGCGAACCTCCAGAACGACCCGTCGAACTGCGGCCGCTGCGGGGCGATGTGCCCCGCGGGGCAGACCTGCGTGGCCGCCGCCTGCACCGCCTCGACGCCGCTGCGCTTCTCCCTCACCTGGAGCGGCACCGCCGACATGGACCTCTGGGTCTACACCCCCGGGCGCACCACGCTGAGCTACCGCACCCCCATGGCAGGGGGTGGGACGCACAGCGGCGACTCGACCACCTCCGGCCCCGAGGAGGCGACCTGGTCGGCCACGCCCCCCACGGGCACCTACGTGATGTGCGCGATCCCCTTCCGCATCACGGGGTCGACCACGGTGCGGTACACGATCTACCGCAACGGCGCCGCGGTCAGCACCGGCTCGCGCACCTACGCCACCAGCGCGCCCGCCGACACGGCCTGCGTCCCCGGGAGCATGTACGAGGTCGCGCGCATCACCCTGTGACTTCGCGGTTCCGTCCATCCACGGGTTGGGCGAAGATACCCCCATGAAGTCCCCTATCCTCCTAGGTGCCCTCACCCTCGGCGCCGCCCTCACGATCCCCGCGGTCAGTCAGGCCAACGAGATCGGTCGTGGGCGCAATTTCGGTCTCGGCGTGGTCGCCGGGTACCCCAACTTCGGCCTCTCGTTGAACTACTTCTTCAACGAGAACCTCTCGCTGCAGATCGACCCGCAGATCTACGCCTGGCAGGACCAGCTCTGGGTCGGCGGCCGCGTCGACCTGCTGTTCTACCCGGGTCGCCCGCTCGTCAGCGATCGCTCCTTCGACCTGCGCTGGTACATTGGCCCGGGCCTGGGCGTGGGCCTCGGGCTGGGCAACAACTCGGGCCTCGCGCTGGTGCCCGAGGTGCCGATCGGCATCGGGTTCCAGTTCAAGCGCGTGCCCATCGACCTGATGCTCGAGGCCGTGCCGCAGTTCTGGATCTACACCTACGACCGCCGCGGTGACAGTTCGCTGAACATCTGGGTCTCCGGCGCGCTCCACGCGCGCTATTATTTCTGACCTCGCCATGAGCCAGTGGACCCCCGCCCGCGTCGTCGACTTCATCCTGCGCTTCAACAGCGATTTTGGGCCGAGCCTGCGCGCGGCGGTGGAGGGCGTGAAGTCGGCCTCCATGCCCCATGAGGACCAGGCCCGCGAGGCGTGCCGCGCCATCGCCCGGGGCGTGGGGGTGGCGACGCACGCCTACGTCTGGGCCGCGCCGAACATGCCCGTCACCGCGGTGAAGCTGCCCGTCGACGTCGACCCCAGCGACAGCACGCTGATCCACCTGCGGCTGCACCTGAACATGCCGATGAACACCCCCATCGACTACACCCAGGGCACGCAGGTGCAGGGGCTGTTGCAGGCCCTCATGGCGCTGCCCCGGGGCGGCCTCGCGGGGGTCGAGATCGGGTTCCCGGGCGCGGCCGAGGGCGACGTGCAGGGCCCGCTGCTCTCGCCGCTGAACCCCCGCACGCTCCCCGGGCAGAAGCTCTGCTCGTTCTGCCGCAACCCCATGCCGGCGTACGAGACCCGCTGCGAGAGCTGCGGCGCCCGCGTCGAGGGCTGATCACGGCGCACGGTGCTCGAAGCCCAGGAGCACCGGCAGCGCCCCCGCGTTGGACTCTGCCAACACCGCCCCGCCCACCCCCGCGCTCACGCTCCACCGGGGCGTGAACCAGTACGACACGTCGACGCCCCAGCCCACGTAGCGGGTGTTCCCCGCGCCGCTCACGTTGCTGTCGGTGAACCCGTGCAGGGGCACGTTGGTCAGCACGCTCGCCGCGAGCATGAGCCCGAATTCAAAGCGCACACCGCCCTGCACCCCGGCTTGCAGCGACGCCTCCAGCCCGGGGCGGGTGAGAGATCGTACGCCCACGAACGAGGTGATCCAGCCGATGCGCCCGAGGGATCGCCCGAACTGCAGCTCGCCCACAAACGCGTGGGTCTCCACGGTGGGGCGGTACTCCCAGGCCGCGCCGCGGATCACCCCACCCCCCAGCGCGCGGTCGCCCAACGGCGGCGTGATGCCGTAGCGGACCTCCGCGGCGACGTTCCAGGTGCCGCGCTCCAGCGCGCGTCGCAGGCCGACCTGGAGCTCTCCCGTGTACCCCGTGGAGGCGCCTCCGAGCTGCGCCCAGCCCACCGGGCGCCCCTGGGCCACGAGGGTCCAGTCGTCGGTGAGGCCGTACTCCAGGTAGCCGTGCAGGGCGAGGTCCGTGAAGCTCTGACCGAGGGGCTCGATGCTCCCATCCGCGAGGTACCCGCGCGAGCCGAAGAGCCCCCGCGCCCACACCCGGAGGTAGTGCGCGCCGCGCGGCTGGGTCCACCCCCAGGCGTGGGCCTCGGCGCTCCCCAGGAGCACGGTCAGGGCCCACAGCGCCGCGCGGGCGGGGCTCAACGCGCCTCGTTCAGCGACCAGTCGTACTCGGTGTGGCGCACGGTGCAGCCCGTGAGGTCGGCGCCGCAGGCGGACTCCAGCGCGGCGCGCAGCGCGGGCGCGGCGAAGACGATGATGAAGCCCGGCACCGTCGCGGCCACGCCCCGCGCGCGCGGCGGCGCCCCCGCGAGAAAGTCTGCGCGGAACCACTCGAAGAGCTGCGTCACCGCGACGGTATGGGCGGCGGGGTCGACGGTCACCGCGCCGGGGGCGTTGAGGTAGCGACGGGCCTGCTCGTCGAGCTGCGCGTTCACCCGCTCGGCGGTGTAGGCCCCGGCGCGCAGCGGCGGGCACGAGCGCGCGGCGCAGTTGAGGGCGAAGTGCACCCGCGCGTCGCTGAACACCGGGCGCACCTGGGTGTTTTCGATGTGGTCCAGGGTGAGCTCACGGCCGTCGACGCGCCAGCGGCGCGCGCGAAAGAAGCCGCTGTCGGGGAGGTACGTGAGCACGTTGCGCATCGAGGGCGGCGCCTCGGCCACCCCGCGGAGCACGGTCACGTTGTAGGCGTTGAGCCAGTACGCGAGGCGGGCGTTCGCGGTCGGGAACTCCGCGGGCGTGCTGCGCGGACCGTGCGTCGCGAACCACTCGTGCGCGGCCTGGAGCTCGGGCAATCGCGCGCGCAGCGCGGGGTAGTTCACCCCCGAGGGACGCACCGTCGCGCGCAGCAGCGCGTCGAGGCGCGCGGGGCCGTCAGGGGCGCCGGCGTCTTGCGCCGAGGCCGGGAGGGAGAGGGCGCAGAGGGCCACGAGGAGCGTGCGGGGGTTCACGGGCATGAGGTACGTACGGGGAGGGTAGTCTGATGCAACGCTGGCGGTTACCAGGATGTCACCCGCGGAGTAGGCCCCGGGGTGAGCGTTGACGTCGCGCTGCCCTTCTCTCCCGATGCGCTGGCGTGTTACGCGGCCTCCTCGGCGCGTGCGCCGCGGGTGATGAGCGAACTCGACCGGGCGATGGAGCGCTTTCTCGACGGAGACATCCGCGGCTTCGACGCGCTCTACCGGGCGATGGCCCCGCGCGTGCGAGGTCTCTTGCGCGGGCTCTGCGGGGATCCCCGCCTCGCCGAGGACCTGGTGCAGACCACCTTCCTCAAGATTCACGCGGCCCGCGAGACCTTTCACCGCGGCGCGCCGGTGGAGCCCTGGGTCTTCGCCATCGCCCGCCGCACCCTGCTCGACCAGCGCCGCCGCACCCGCCGACGACCCGAGGACCTCTCCGCCGACGGCGTCCTCCCCGAGCGCGTGGAGGAGACCGTGGCCGAGGGCTTCGACCGGCTCGACCCCGAGGTGGCGGCCACCCTCCAGCGCGAGCTCGACGCGCTCCCCCCCGCGCAGCGCGAGGCCGTGGTGCTCTTGAAAATGCAGGACCTCTCGGTGAACGAAGCCGCCGCCGTGGCCGGGGTCACCCCGAGCGCGCTGAAGGTCCGCGCGCACCGGGGCTACGAGGCGCTGCGCCGCGCCCTGGGGCTGAAGCCGTGAGCGACGCGCTCGACCGCGCGCTGGAGCGCCTCGCCGCGCCCGTCGGGGAGTCGTCTGATCCCCCTGCGGCGCTGCGCGATGCGATCGCCCGGGACCTCCGCCCGACGCGCCCGCAGCCCCTCGCCCGGGTGTGGCCCGCGGTGGCCGTCTCCGCGGCGGTGGTCACGGCCTTCGCGCTGCTCATGCCCCGCGCCGACCTCGCGCACCAGCCCCGCGCGCGGATGATCGTCGCGACCCTCGCGTGGGTCGCGGGCACCCTGTCGGGCCTCGCGATGCTGCACCGCCCCGGGCGCTACGGGCTCGGCCCCGGCGCGCACACCCGGCTCCTGTGGCTCGTGACCGCCCTCGGGATCTTCGAGGCCGTGGCGGCGTGGAGCACCGTGGCCGTGACGGGGAGCGTGGTCCCGGCGGAGGGCGAGGCGCTGACCATGGGGGTGAAGTGCACGCTGGAGGGGAGCTTCTCGGCCCTGCTCGTGGCCCTCGTGGTCGTGCGGCTCGCGCGGGGGACGGCGGTGTCGTCGCCGTGGTCCGCGGCGATGGTGGCGGGCGCGTCGGCGGGCTTCGTGGGCACGCTGGTGCAACAGTTCGTGTGCCCCGTGGCGGCGCACGCGCACACCATGACCGCGCACGCCGCGCCGGTGCTCCTCGGCGCCCTCGCGGCCTCGCTCTTCGCCCGCCGCGCCGTGAGCGTCTAGAGCGCCGTCGCG
>JBILLI010000794.1:0-3547 GCA_044376155.1 Polyangiales bacterium | reverse complement strand
GAGGGGGACACGCGAAGACACTGCGCAGCAGGCATCGTGACGGTATTCGGACCGGTGCCCGGATCCCTGGTAAGTCGCTTTGCCCGCCCGTACCACGGGCTTCTTCAACCGCCTGCGGTGCACCGGCTTGACGGAGTGGTCGCCGCACCTCCGTCCGGTCGCGCGCCTGATCGCTCCAGCCGGCCAAGGTGCGTGCCCTCGGCGACACCGGGGATGCCCGGCGAAGGCGAAGCCCGCTCACGCGCCGCGCGGCGGCAGGCAGGCGGCACGCCGAGATGCTGCGCTGGGGATTCGCCGCGCAGCAACGGCGCCCGCCGCGCGCCGAGGGAGACGCCGTCGGCGGCGCGAGGCGCGTCGGTGGTCACCGCGCGAGGGTATCGCGCCTGGCGGCGCGCCCGCGGTCGGCGGCGTTTCACCGCGCGCGTGGGCGGTGGATACTCCCGCGGGTGATCGTTGACATGCATGCGCACTTCGAGCCGCGGATGCTCGACCTCGACGCCGTCGTCGCGAAGATGAACGCCGCAGGGGTCGACAAGGTCGCGCTGATCCCCGCGATGAACGACCCGCTGCCCGAGACGCCCGAGCGGCTGTTGTCGGCGATGCGGGCGCTGATGCGGTCCCGCGCCACCCGTCCCCTCGCGGAGCTCGCCCACCGCGCGACGCTCACGCGCGGCGGCGACCTGCGGCTCGGGCGCGCCGTGCATCGGATCTACCCCCGACCCGACAACGCGTCCGTCGCGGCAGCGCTGGCGCGTCACCCCACCCGGCTGCTGGGGTGGATCTTTCTCAACCCCCGCGACAACCCCTCTGTGCTCGACGAGCTCGAGCGATGGCGCGCGACGCCAGGGATGGTGGGCCTCAAGCTCCATCCCCACTGGCACGACTACCGCACCGACCTCCTCGACCCGATCCTCGCGCGGGCGCAGGAACTCCGCCTCCCGGTGCTGATCCACCTCGGGTTCCGCGCGCGGGGTGACCATCGCGCGATCGCGTCGCGCTTCCCGCGGCTCGTGGTCATCGCGGCCCACGCGGGCTTTCCGCTGTACGACGACCTCTGGCGCCACGCGCGCGACTGCCCGAACCTCCACGTCGACCTGTCGAGCCCCTACCTCGACGAGCGCCTCGCGCGCGCCGCCGTCGCCGCGATGGGCCCCGCGCGGTGCCTCTACGGGACCGACGCGCCCTACGGGTTCCACGGCGACGACGGCACCTACGACTACGGCGCGATCCGGCGCTGGGTCGAGCGCATGCCGGTGTCGTCGGCGGAGCGCGAGGCGATCCTCGGCGGCAACTTCGCGCGCGTGCTCGACGCCGCGCGGTAGCGCCTCGCCCGCGGGCGGGCGTGTGCCCTCGCGATGGATGGCGGAGGGCCTTCGTGCGAACCTCTCGCGCGGATGGAGGGAGGTCGCACGAATGACCCGTCGACGCCTTGGTCTCCTCGCCGCGCTGGCCGCGTTCGTCGCGCTGACCCTGAGCGCGCAGGTGCAGGCGCGCGATCCTCCGCGATCGGACGTGACGCTCGAAGGGCACGGCGGCACGACCTCGGGCAGGGCGCCGCTCGGGTGCGGCTTCTCGCACGGCGTGGGCGCACGATACGGCGGCGGCGGGGTGCGCGCGCGCTGGCGCCCCCGCACCGAAGCCGCGCATCCCGAGCGAGGCCCGGAGGTGGTGATCGCGGGCGCCGCGGAGTTCCATGCGCATGAGCTCGTGTCGCCCGGGTCGGGCGGCGCGCGAGAGATCCCCGAGGATCAGGTCCTCGTCGGCGGCAACGTGAGCGCGGGCTACAACTGGCGCGGCTTCGGGTTTCGCGGCGGCGTGTCGGCGCAACAGATGATCGGCGCCGCCTCGTCGAGGTGCGTCGAGCTCGCCCCCATGCTGCCCGGCACGCTCGCCGGGGAGTGTCTCCGGAGCGTCGTGGTGTGGGCGCAGGCGTCGGTCTCCACCTGGCCCGAGGTCCACCTGCGCTTCGGGCGGACCGACGACTTTCACGTCGAGCTCGGCTGGGGCAGCTACAGCGTCGCCACGGCGCTGCGGCCCGGTCTCTACGCGGGCTTCGCCTACGCGTTCAACGACTGGCTCATCGCCGTGCGCCTCGGGTCCCACCGCTCGCTGCTCACCGAGTTCCAGGTGCGCGGAGACTTCACCTTGCACATCCCCGTGCACCGCCATTTACGGATCGTGACCGGGGCCTCCCTCAGCAGCAGCTCGGTGCGCAACAGCGGTGAGCCCGAAGGCCGCCTCGCGGCAGAGCTCAGGTTCTGAGCGCGCGGGTCCGCTCGTGCGCGCGTCGCTTGCGCAGCCCCGTCGCACGCCGCGAAGCTGCGCGGGGGAGGCGCCGTCGACGGGCGCGTCGGCAGCGGCCGATTGGGACGCAACGAGCGACGCGGAAGAAGAACGCGTCGGCAGCGGCCGCACGGAGCGCGTCGGAGGTGAGGGCGAGGCGACGGCGTCGCGAGGGGTCGAGGTCGTGGAGGCAGAGGGTCTGCGCGGTGAGGGAGGTCACGTCAACGCAGCTCACGGAACTCGCCCACGGCGCCGGCGAGGATCCAACGCAGGAGCGAACGAAGGTAAACGGTCGCGAGGGCTCCCCAAACCGTAGATCTCCAGCAGGATCCCCGTCTCGGTACGAGTCGCCTTGAGATCAAAGGAGAAGAATCCCTCCATCACATAGTCTTGAAACCTCGCCTGTTGGTCGAGCGCCGCACGGGGCGACGCGGATCGGGCGGTCGGTCCGAAGGCCAGACCGCCGTCGGTCGTGTCAACGAAGAGCTGGGCCAACACGGCGTCGGGCGGGCCGAGCACCTCGAATGCGAGTTCCATGGAGGACGTCATTCTCCCTGCGCGTCGCCCGGCGACGGAAGACGGTGTCGCACGCAGAGGGCCCCCCGCGCGCCGCGCCCGTCCATCCCTTGCGGAGTGCCCATGACCGACCGACCTACAAGCAATCAAAGGCGGCGAGAAAGGTCTGTCGGATCACCCGCGGCGCGCCCGTCGCACCGCTCCAGTGCACGATCAGGTGGTCCCCGTCGGAGGCGAGGGACACCCCGTCGGCCGCCCCGCGGGGCGCGGCGCCAGGCACCGGCACGCGGATCCGCGCGCTCACCGACAGGGTCCCGGCGTCGACCCGCAGCAGTTCCAGTTCCGCCGACGCCGGCGCGGACTCGGTTCCATGGAGCACCGCCACGAAGAGCCCTCGCGGGGTCGCGAGGAGGGCGGGCGGAGCGCTCCCCGGGCGTGCCGCGGTGCCCAGGTCGAGGGCGGTGCGCGCCCCCGTCGAGAGGTTCACGCGCTCCAGTCGGTGGGTGCCGGCGCGCGCCGTGGGCACCATCGAGAGGGTGTCTCCGTCGGGCCAGAACGCCAGGGTGGGAGCGACCCCCTCCAGCGTCGGATCGTGGCGAAACCCCGCGACCCGGCGTCGGCGCACCGCCCCCATCCGCGCGCCCTCCACCTCGCCGAGCTCGACGAACCCTCCCGCCCGAACCGCGCTGACAAAGTACCCGCGCGCGCTCGTGGGATGCGTCGCGAAGCCGACACCAACCCCCTCCCG
>JBILLI010000145.1:0-12941 GCA_044376155.1 Polyangiales bacterium | reverse complement strand
CGCGGCGCTGCTGCAGCGGCACCACGGCAACATCACGCGCAGCGCGATGGCCGCGGGCCTCACGCGCTATCACCTCCGCGAGCTCTGCAAACGCTACGGGCTGCGCGACACCGACAACGAGCCCGAATAGAGATTTCACGCACGCGGCGCGCTGCCCCGAGGCGCGTGAACCGCGCGGAGAAAACGCGCGAGAAGTGTGCGAAGCGCCGTCACAGGGGCTAATTGTGGTGCCGTGGGACGCATGGCCATGCCGGGTTCGCCGCTCCCCGAGGGCTTCGTCCTCGGCGCGATGAGCCACGCCGACCGCATCGGGCTGGTCTACGATGCGGTGTCGCCCGACGGGGGTCCTGCGGTGTCGGCGCATGTGCTGCATCCGCTGCACGTCGACGAGCTGCGCGAGTGGTTCGAGGCCAACGCGCTGATGGGCCTGGGCCTGCGCCACCCCAACCTGGTGCGCGTGCTCGCGGTGGGCGAGACGCACAACGGGCTGCCCGTGATGATCACCGAGCGCATCGAGGGCCGCACGCTGCGGGCGCGCATCGCCGCGGGCGACCTCCTCGCGGGCCACGACCTCGGGCGGGTCGTGCGCAGCGTGGCCGACGCGCTGGACTTCCTCCACGCGCAGCGCGTGCCCGTGCTGCACCGCGCGGTGAGCCCCGAGAACGTGATCTGCACGACCGAGGGCGCGGTGAAGCTCCTCGCCGTGGGGCTGGCCGACTGCCCGCGCTACGCGCCCACGAAGCCCCCGTACCTCTCGCCCGAGGAGCTCTGCGGCGCGTTGACCTCCCCCGCGTCGGACGTGTTCTCGCTGGCGTCGCTGACCTTCGAGCTGCTCACGGGTCGTCCGGCCTTCGCGGGCAGCGCCGAGGGCATCGTGCGGTCGGTGCAGCGGAGCGCGCTGCCCTTCGTGGGCGTGGTGCACTCCGACGCCCTCTCGCCCATCAACCGCGCGCTGCACCGCGCGTGGGTGGCGTCTCCGCGCGACCGCACGCCGCGCGCCGGGGTCTTCGCGTCGGAGCTCGAGGACGCGCTGCGGGTGGTGCCCTCACCGCTGCTCTCGCTGCGCCGCGGGTACCGCGAAGGGCCGCCCCGCAGCCCCGTGACCGCCCCCCGCACGCTGCGCGCCTCGCAGCCGCCGGGCGCCTCTGCGCGTCAGCCGTCTCTGCCCGCGCCCCCGCGCAGCGCGGGTCGCTCCATGGCCCTGGCCGCGCGCAGCGTGACGCCCTTCCCCGCGGCGCCGCCGATGCACCGGACCACCTCTGCGTTGTACGCGATCCCCCCGCCGCCGAAGCTCCCGACCGCGCTCGACGCGCCCGCGGAGCGCGCCGAAGGGGTCTTCGATCTCGTCGCGCGGGCGCCCTCGCCGACGCCGCGGGAGCTGCCCGCGCTGGTCGTGCCGCCCGAGGCCCCCGCGCCCGCGGCGGAGCCTCGCGAGGCGCCGCGCACGAGGTTCGACACCGACGACGCGGTGCTCATCCTGGAGCCTTCGCTCGTCGATGCCGCCGACCTCCCACCGCCCGATGACGCGCTGCCGCCGCTGGAGTCGGTGGTCCCCCCCGACGACGACGCGCCCGAGGTGCTGCTGCTCGACGAGCCCGACGCGCGGGTTCAGCGGACCAGCGTCATCGACGCGGGCACCCCGCCGACGCGCAGCGCGTCCGAGGCCGTGGCCCCGTCTGTCGTGTCGTCGCCGCCCGCGGTGGTGACGGCCGCGCCGCGTGCGTCGCCGGCCCCCTCGGAAGAGTTCCTGCCGCTGCGCGACTCGCGACCGGGCTGGCACCGGTGGCGTCCGACGGTGCCGTCGCGCCCGTCGAACCGCCCCTGGCACGCGCGGGAGCTGCGCTTCACGCCGCGCATCGTGGCGCTGATCATCGGGTCGAACCTGGTGCTGACCGCGCTGCTGGTGTGGGCCCTGGTGATGCTCAGCCGTCGCTGACCCTCACGTCAGCGCGACATGCAGCGACCGCGGAAGAAGAAGTACCCCGGCGGACACATCCGGCGGCGCCCGCCCATGAGCACGCAGACGCCCCCGTTGAGGGTGTACCCGGGCGGACACACCTGCGGCTGCACCACCTGCGCGAGCACGCAGACCCCGCCGCGGAGGATGTACCCCGCCGGGCACACCACCGGCTGCATGACCCGCCCTCGTATCGGGACGCAGCGGCCCCAGCGGTTCAGAAAGTACCCCGGCGGACACTGCGCGCTCGCCGTCGCGCTGAGCGCCATCATCGCCAGCGCAGGCACGATCACCCGCGCCCCCCGAACGCCCTTGAACCTCATCATGGATGCGCCTCCGTCGAGTCTGTACGAGCGCGGCAAGACCCCGCTTCACCCGTCGCCCGTGAATCCACGCTATCACGCGCCCCCCTGCGAAGAAGCGGGTTTCGCGCGTCGCGTCGTGGCGAGCACACCTCCGCGACAGGCATTCCAGGCTCCCATCCAGGACGCGTGACGACGGTCACGCGCCGCGTGCATCGAGCCTGGCGTGACGCAGGGAGATGTCTCGCGATCAGGCGCGCGACGCTTCGGCGGAGGGCTCGGACGCGCGCAGCTCCTGCGCGTCGGCGGGGTCGGCGTCGGTCTCGGCGAGCTCATCGAGCAGCGCCGAAGCGATCTCTGCCGCGCGGCGCGCGCGCTCGACGATGGCGTCACGCTGCGCGGCCCGCGCCTCGAGCTCTGCCACCCGCGCCCGGAGCGCGTCCATCAGCGCGTGCTGCGACGCGCGCTCCTCGTCGTGGGCGGCGCGTGCGACCTCGAGGTCCCCGCGCACGCCCGCGAGCGCCGCGACGAGCGTGTCGCGCTCCGCGGCGGCGTGGGAGAGCGCCTCGGCGTGCGCCGCGTCCCGACTGCGCAGCGCCTCGACGCCCTCGGCGCGCTCCGCCTCGATGGCCGCGATGCGCAGCGAGAGCGCCTGATCGTGCTCCTCGCGGAGCGTCGTCAGCGCGTCGTGGTGCGCGCGTCGCACCGCCTCGGCGGCGTCGTCGGCCTCGGCGCGCGCCTCGGTCAGCGCCGCCTCGCGCAGAGCATCGGCCTCGCGCCGCGCCTCGGTCAGCGCCGCCTCGCGCTGAGCGTCGGCCTCACGCCGCGCCTCGGTCAGCGCCGCCTCGGCGGCCTGTCGGTCGGCCTCCGTCGCGCGAGCGTGGGCGTGGGCATGGGCTTCGGCCTCGGCGCGCGCCGCGAGCAGCGCGGCCGACAGCGCGGCGCACTCGGCGCGTCGCTCGGTAAGCTGCGCGCTGAGCTCCTCGTCCCGCTGCCGCGCGGCCGTCTCGTGCGCGCCCAGCCGCGCGCGCAGGGCGTCGAGCTCGCGGTCGCGCTCCTCGAGGCGGTCGTCGAGGTCCGCGCGGCCGAGGTCCTGCTGCAGGATCTTGTCGCGCAGCTCGAGCTGCTCGCGGTCACGCAGGTTGAGCTGCTCGCGGAGCCCGAGGATGTCCTTGTCCTTGCGGTTCAGCGACTCTCGCAGCTCGAGGAACTCCCGGGTGTTCCCCGCGGGGCGCGCCGCGCGGGCCTTCAGCTCGTCGAGCTCTCGGGTCGCCGCGCGGAGGGAGTCTTCGAGCTCGGCGCGCGCGCGCTCGATGTGGGCCTGCTGCGCCACCGCGTCGTGCGCGAGGCGCTGCGCGTCCGTGAGCGAGGTCTCCAGCGAGGCGACCTGCTCGCGCAGCCCGTCGAGCTCCGCCGCGCCTGGACGAATCGACGCGCCCAGCGATCGCGGCACCGGCGGCGGCGCCGTGGGTCGCGGCGGCGTGACCGAGCTCGCGGGCCGCACCGTGGCGGGCGCCGCGCGGGGCGCGAGCAGGTCCGCGGGCAGGCGCAGCGAGGCCATCGACGACACCGTGGTGAAGTCTTCGAAGTCGTCGGGCACCGGCGGGAGGCCGTCGGCCATGACCACGTCGTCGGCGCTGGGCGGCGGGCGCGAACCGTCTTCGAGCATGATGTGATCGAAGGCCGCGTCGGTGATGTTCGACACGTCGCTGTCGCCCGCGCGGGCGGGCGCGCGCAGGTCCTCCATGGCGTCGTCGGAGACCTCGATGATGCCGCTCTCGTCCGCGCCGCCGAGGGCGGGAGAGATCGCCGCGCAACGGTTGACCAGGTCCTCGGCGCGAATGGGCTTGTGTGCGTAGTCGTCGGCGCGGGTGCGGAGCTTCGAGTGCTGGTCGAAGCTCTCGGGCGGCGAGTGCGCGGAGATCAGCAGCAGCGGCACCGACGCGAGCGCGGCGTGGCGCTTCAACTGGTTGCAGATCGCGAAGCCGTTGCGGTTGGGGAGCTCCACCGCGAGCACGATGAGGTCCGGCGCGACGCCCTCGGCGAACTCGGCGGCGTCGGCGCCGTCGTGGTGCAGCACCACCTCGCACCCGCGGTGCGAGAAGGCCCGGCGGAGCTCGTCGGCGTAGGCAAGGTCGGCCTCGAAGATCACAACCCGCGGCGCGCTCATAAAGTCCCCTTCTGTTCGACGGTTCGTCGCGCAGCGTAGAGGGGCGCTGGAGAGTGCGTCAACGGACTTCGCCGCGCGATCCCAGTGCGGCGATGTGCGCCGCGCGGAGCTCCGCGACTGACATCAGCACCAGGTCGGCCCCCGCGTCACGCAGCGCCTCCGGGGGGTGACTCTGCGCGACGCCCACGACCTTCATCCCCGCGGCGCGGGCGGCGGCGATGCCCGCGACGGAGTCCTCCACCGCGACGCAGCGCGCGGCGACGACGTCGTGTCCGCGGGCGCGCAGCGCGGCGAGGCCGAGGAGATAGCCCTCGGGGTCGGGCTTGCACGCGCGGGTGTCTTCGGCCGACACCACGTCGAGCACCGCGTCGCGCGCGCCCATCAGCGCCAGGGCCATCTCGATCTCGCCGCGCAGGGCGCCGCTCACGATGGCCAGGGGCATCGCGGCCGACACCTCGCGCAGGGCCTCGGCGGCGCCGGGGAACACCCGCAGATCGGCCTCGGCGAGGCGGAGGTACACCCCGCGCTTGGCCTCGATGAGCGCCGCGACGCGCGCGTCGTCGCAGGGGAGCCCGTGGTCGGCGAGCATCGCGCGAAACGCGCCGCGGTCGTCGTAGCCGATGTAGCGGGCGTCGTAGTCCTCGTCGGAGACGCGCACGCCGAAGGGGGCGAGCACCTCGTTGAAGCCCGCGAGGTGCAAGCGCTCGTCGTCGACGAGCACGCCGTTGAAATCAAAGAGCGCGGCGATGGGGGTCAATGCACTTGTCCGGTGGGGTCTTCGGGGGTGGGCGGGAGCCGCGCGAGCACCTCGAGGCACCTTCTGCGAACGGCCGGGGCGATGCGCTCGTCCTCGGCGACGGCGCGCAGGTCCTCGGGGTTGAGCAGCGGGACCACGGCGGCCACGAGGGGCTCCGGGGTCGCGGGGTTCAGCGCGAGCGAACGCCGCACGCGCGGCCGCGATGACCACCGCGGGTTGGCGAACACCAGGGTGAGCACCTCGGGGCTGTTGGGCCGCCGGGCGGTCATGCGCACCACGTCGTCTTCGGTGAGCCGCGGATTGTTCAGCAGCAGCTCGATCACCGCGGGCGACGGGTCGCGGGTGATGCGGTCGATGAAGCGCCGGTCGGGCCTGCGCGCGAGAGACTTGCGCTCCCCGAGGGTGAGCATGCGCCCGGGCACATACTGCGGCACGCGTCGCTCGTCGTCGTCGGGGGGGGCGGGCGCCTCCTCCGCGGCCTCCTCGTCCTCGGCGCGGGACCCCTCGTGGTGCAGCACCTTGAGCACGTCGGGTCGGCTGAGCAGCGCGATCTGCGTCGAGAGCAGCGCGGTCTGGGCGGCGGTGTCGCGCATCCCCGCGCGCTCCACGAGCACGGCGACGACCTCGCGCAGCGCCTCGACGGAGACGTCGGCGAGCAGCGAGCGAAAGAGAAGCACGCGGGTCTGCGCGTCGGTCACGCTCACGGCGCGGCGGCAGAGCAGGTCGGCGAGCGCCTGGGACATCGCGGATCATTGTCGCACGAAGCGCGCGGCGCTTGACCCATCGGTGTGCGTAGGGATAGCACACAGGTCGACCGGAGGACCCGTGAGCACATCCAGGCCAGAGCCGACCACGAACGCGGCCGCGGAGTCCGCCGGGGCGCCCCCCCGGGTGGTGAAGCGCTACAGCAACCGCAAGCTCTACGACACCGTCGAGAGCCGCTACGTCACCCTGCCGCAGATCGCCGAGCTGGTCCGTCAGGGCCAGGAGGTGCGGATCATCGACAACGCCACGAAGGAGGACCTCACGCGCATGACCCTGGCGCAGATCCTCTACGAAGAGGAGCGCAAGCAGTCCCGCGCGCTCCCCATCGCGGCGCTGAAGGAGCTGATCCACACGTCGAGCGAGCGCATCATCGAGACGCTGAAAGACACGCCTGTGGGCAAGCTGATCACCCGCGGCGGTGACGAGCCGGTGCCCGAGCCCGTGCCCGAGCCCGTGCCCGAGCCCGTGGTCGAGCCTGCGGCGGCCGCAGCGTCCCCTTCGCGCTTCGACCAGTTCGTCGGGCAGGGCCGCGAGGCCATCGACCAGTGGCAACACCGGGTCGACGCGCAGATGCGCTCGTTCTGGGAGGGGATCAATCCCGCGACGCAGATCCAGGGGTTGCAGTCGGAGGTGAAGCGGCTGCAGCAGCGCGTCGACGAGCTCGAGGCCCGGCTGAACGCGCGCGACGAGTGAGCGTCAGCGGGCGAGCATCGCCCAGGCGACCGCCGCGGCGGTCATCACCCCCGCGGTGACGGCCGCACCCCAGGCCGCGGAGCGAGGCGGCTTGGGTGCAGGGGGACTTTCCACGGGCCGGGGGGTCACGGAGAGCACCGCGGGCACCTCGGGCGCGGGAGGGGCTGCCTCGGGCGCGGGAGGGGCTGCCTCGGGCGCCTTCGACGCGACCGAGAGGACCGCCTCAGCGATGAGGTCATCGATGCTCGCGCGGGCCCCGGGGGCAACGGCCGCGGTGTGATCGGTCTCGACGTCAGACGGGTCGACGCGGACCTGCACGTCGGGGAGCTTCGGCGCGCGCGGAATGGCCGGGTCGATGAGCGACATGGGTGCGTCGGGGTCTGGTGCCTCGTCAGCGGGCTCCGTCGACGTGCGCTCGGGGTCGAGCACCGTGGTCGTTCGGACGTCGCCGACCACGGCCGTGAGCTCCGGCGGCGCGATGGAGGGCGCGGGGATCGACACAAAGACCTGCGCGGACTCCCCCGCCGGGAGCTCCAGTGGAGCGGTGGAGGCCGTGGGCGGCGGAGCCGTCGAGTCGCGTGACGCTTCGGGGTCGATGGCCGCCTGCAGCCGCAGCGTGCCGCCCGCGCCGAGGGGCGTCACCCGAGCGCGCGAGGGCGTGACCCCGGTGCCGAGCAGGGTGCCGCCGCGGAGCGCGCCGCGGGGGGAGGCCGCGGGGGGTGTTGCAGGGAACGCCTCACCCTTCTCCCGACTGGGCGGCGGGGGCACCCATGGGGCCGCCGGACGTGCGGCCAAGGCGCGCGTCGGACGCGGCGGGATCACCCGCGTGGGGGGCTCGAGCTCGTCGTCGCTCAGCGGCGCCTCGCACTCGTTGGCGGGGCCCTCGACCACCGTGGCCCGGGGGTTCGCGGTCTGAAAGCCTGACTCTCCGCGGAGCGCGGCGATGGCCCGGGGCGTGGGCTGGGCGCGCCGCTCGGCCTCGCGAATGGCCTCGCGCTCCCGGGCGACCTTCTCGGCCGCGAAGGCCCGCACGAAGGTCGCCACGGCCTTGGGGTTCGCGATGTGGTCGCGGAGCTGTCGCTCGATGGCGTCGGCGAACTCTCCGGCGGTGCGCCAGCGCTCCTCGGGGTTCAGCCGCAGCCCGCGAGAGATCACTGCGTCGAGCTCGGGCGGCACGTCGCGGAGGATCGTGGCCAGCGGGCGGTACGCCGGGCGACGCGTCGGCTGCGCGAGGTCGGGGGGGAGACACCGCCGCAGGGCCAGGGCCTCCCAGATGGTGATGGCCATGGAGAACACGTCGACCCGGCGGTCGACCCGGCGGTTGGCGAACTGCTCGGGGGCCATGTAGGGCGCCTTGCCCTTGAGGGTGCCGACGCCCGTGAACGAGATCCGGCTCTCGGCCTTGGCGATGCCGAAGTCGGTGACGCGCGACACCCCGTCGACCCCGAGGAGGATGTTGTGTGGCGTCGCGTCCCGGTGCACGACGTTGAGGCTCCGGCCGTTCACGTCGACGAGCTCGTGGGCGGCGTCGAGTCCCCGCAGCACGTCGAGCGCCACGCGCAGCACGATCCCCAGCGGGAGGCCGCGCCGGAGCTTGATCGCGGCCTGCTGGGCCGCCGCGAGGGTGTCACCGAGGACGTAGTCCATCACGGTGAACATCCGGTTCTCTTCGACCCCGAGGTCTTGAATGGCCACCACGTTGGGGTGGTGGATCCGCGCCGCCACGCGGGCCTCATCAAGGAACATCCCCAGGAACTCCTGCTCTCCGAGCAGGTGGGGGTGCAGCACCTTGAGGGCGGCGAGTCGCTCAAATCCGCCCTCGGCCACGGCGCGCGCGAGGTACACGGTCGCCATGCCCCCAGCGCCGAGTCGAAGCAGGACCTCGTGCCGTCCGAGGCGCTCCACCCCGAGCGCGTTGGGGAACTGAGACCTTGAGGGTGCCGCTGCGATGACCATGAGGGACTCTCCACGGTGATCCCCCAGCGCAGGCACACGGAGGGGGGGTTCAAGCATCGGTAGCATTGGCGCCAGCGCGCTGTCGTCGTAGGTGTTTCGACGACACAACAGGCGTCAGGGATGGAGGCCCCCCGGGGGTCGGGTGGGGCCCTCGGCGACGCCCGGAGGGGATCACAGGCGACGCCCTACATCCCCCTGCGCCGACGTCGAGGTGAACAAACGTCCGGCGCGATGCGTCAGCGTGGGACAGAGTATTGACGCGGAGGCAGAATTTTGACGATGCTTGGTCTCACCAAGGTGGAGGACTCTTCGCATTCTCTCGACACGCCGAGCGCGCTGCGGCTGTTCAGACGTCACGAGGCGTTGTCGCGCCTGTCGGATTCGTCGCAGCGCACGCTTCAGGCCGAGCTGACCTGGATCCGTGTTCGACGGGGTGAGCCGTTGTGGCGCGCGGGGGAGCCGGCCACCCGGCTGCTGCTCGTGGCCCGCGGGATGGTGGCGCTGGTGGCCACCCCGACGAAGGGGCGGGAGCTGATCCTGGGCCTTCACGCCCCGGTGGAGAGCGTGGACGAGTCCTCGGTGCTGGAGGGCTGCGCGCACCGCTCGGACGCGTTCGCGTTCGGGGGCTCTACCCTCGCGGCGACGATCCCCCGCGCGTCGGTGCTCGCGGCCCTGTCGGTGAGCGGTGAGGCGAGCCTCGGGTTCGCGCGGGTCATCGCCCGGCGGCACCTGGAGGGCGAGCGTCGGCTCTGCGGCTCGACGCTCCCCGTGGAGCAGCGCATCGGGCAGCTGCTGCTCGACCTCGCGGCGCGCTTCGGCGATGAGCTCGACGACAGCGCGGTGATGATCCCCCTGCGGCTCACCCGCAGCGAGCTCGGCGCGATGGTGGGGACCACGGTGGAGTCTGCCATTCGCGCGCTGTCGCGGTGGTCCCGGGCCGGGCTGCTGACCACGGGCGAGAACGGCATCGTGTTGCGCGACGTCACCGCGCTGCGGCGCGAGGCGGGGCTCGACGAGATCGCCGTGGGCACGAGCGGCGACGAGACGCCCTGGGGCGCCGCGCAGGCGGCGACGGTTTGATCCATGTCTGCTTGGGGGGGATGGCTGCGTCTGCGGAGTGCTCGCCGCGGGAGACTCGCGTGAAGAGTTCACCCCAGCCTTCGTCAAGCAGCCCCGCAACGCCATGACCACGGTCCACGTCGCCGACTTCGCCGCGCAGCACCCCGTGCTCTCGCTGCTCCCCGAGACCTCCCGCGCGGCGCTGCTGAGGGCGTCGTCGACGGTGACCTACGACCGCGGTGACCCCGTCTGGCACCTCGGGCACCCCGCGGAGGAATTCGCCCTGGTCCTCGAGGGCATCGTCGCGCGCTTTCTCCCCGGGTTCTCGGAGCGCCCGCTGCTCGCGGCGCTGGAGGGACCCGGCGATTTCGCCGACCTCACGGCGTCGCTCCGCGGCAGCCGGCGCACCCGCACCGCGGTCGCCTACGCCGATCGCACCCGCGTGCTGAAGCTCCCCTGCGGGCCCGTGAACGAGGCCCTGCGCGAGCACCCTGACGCCATGACCGCCCTCCTGCGGCGCACCGCCGAGGAGAGCGACGCCGTGCTCGAGCGCCTCGCCCTGAGCGCCGCCCTCGCGCCCGCGCGCCTCGCGCACCTGCTGCTCTCGCTCTCGCGGCCCGCCGCCGAGGGGCGCGATGTCGCGCTGCGCATCACCCGCGAGCACATGGCGCAGTTCATCGGCGCGACCCCCGAGACCGTCACCCGCACGCTCACCGCGTGGGCCGCGCAGGGGCTCGTGCAGAAGCAGGCGCGGGGGCTGAGGCTCTGCGAGCCCGCGCGGCTCGCGCGCCTCGCGGGGGGACTCGGCGGCGACGATGTGAGCGTCGGGACACACCCCGCTCCGTCCGCGCACTCCCCCACACGATGAACGTCACACTGACACGTCAATGCCCGCGAGAGACCCGGTGAATCTCCCCCGTTCTGTCTGTTCCGCCGAGCCGATCCATGGCTCTCTTGCGTCATGACCCTGACGTTGGATTCGATGCGACCGCGAAGCGTCGAAGAGGCCGTGGAGAAGATCCGCGAGGAGTTCCACTGTGTGGGCGACTTCGAGGACCTCTCGGCCGTGCAACGTCTCGCGGGCATCGCGGCCGAGGCGATGCTTGCGGTGGGCGACGTGCCGCGGGCGGCGAACTTCTGCCGCGCGGCGGGCATGGTCGAAGAGGCCCACCGTCTCTACACGGAACTCCTCGGCGCGCCGGAGGAGGGCGTGGAGACCGAGTGGGCCGAGGGCAACCCCGAGGGGGCGGCGAACCTGCTGGAGAGCGCGGGTCGCTCGCGCGAGGCCGCGGCGGCGCTCTCGGTGGCGGCGCGGCGCTCGCCGCGTCCGTCGCGCTTCGTGGAGCGGGTGTTTCGCCTCGACCGCGACGAGGGCATGCGGCTGCTCGACGACCTGCTGTGCGCGCGCGTGCCCGACGCGCACAACGCGCCGCTGTTCTACCGCCTCGGGGTGGAACTCCAGGCGAGCGGGCAGACGCTGCGGTCGGAGAAGATCTTCCGGTCGATTCTCGCGACGATCGGACCCTACGCCGACGTCGAGGCCCGGCTGCTCGCGACCCAGTCGCACCGCGCGCCGCCCCGCATGACCGCGGCGATGAAGCGCACGCCGGTCACCGAAGAGGTCCGCGTGCTGCCGCCGCTCACGCCGCAGGAGGCCGTCGGGGTGGTGCGCGAGGCCGTGCGCGAGGCCGCGCGGCGCGTGCGGTCCTCGCAGCTGCCGCCGGCCCCGGTGCGATCGCCGAGCGGCACCATCCGGCGGGTGGAGGACGACGCCCGCTCCTCGGTGCCGCCGCTGCTCGATGACGACGTCGTGCGCGCGGCGCGCAACGGGCCCGCGGTGGCGACGCTGCTGACCTTCACCCGCGGCGCGCCCTGCGACCTCTCGAACATCGAGGTGTTCTACCGCCTCGGCGTCGCGCACCTCGCCGGCGGCCACTGGGACGACGCCCTCGCGGCCTTCGACGCCGTCGAGGACGTCTCCCCGGGGTATCGCGACGCAGCGTCGCGGGCCGAGGCGGTGCGCACCTGGCGGGCCTCGCTCGGGCGCAAGGCCGCGCTCGCGTCAGGGGACGTCGGCGCGGTGATCCAGAACCGCTACGTCATTCGCGGCGAGCTCGGGCGCGGCGGCATGGCCGTGGTCTACCGCGCCGAGGACCGACTCCTCGCGCGCGAGGTGGCGCTGAAGTTCACCGCCGCGCGGGCGAGCGCGGGCGACGCCCTCGAGGAGGTCTTTCTCGCCGAGGCGCGGGCGAGCGCCGGGCTCAACCACCCGAACGTCGTCACCGTGTACGACTTCGGCGCGCACGAGGGCCGGGTCTTCATCGCGATGGAGCTCGTCGAGGGCACCGACCTCGCGCGGCACCTCGCGCTCAACGGCCCGCCCCCCGTGCTCGAGGCCCTGCGCGCCATCGTCGCGGTGATGGAGGGCGTGGACTACGCGCACAACCGCGGGATCATCCACCGGGACCTCAAGCCCTCGAACCTCCTGCGCACCGCCGCGGGCGGGGTGAAGGTCTCGGATTTTGGCATCGCCGCGGGGCTCTCCGCGCGCCGCAGCGACCGCGTGATCGGCACGCTGGACTACATGTCCCCCGAGCAGCTCCGCGGCGACGTGGTCGACCGCCGCGCGGACGTCTTCGCCCTCGGCGTGACCCTCTTCGAGCTGCTCACGGGGCAGCTCCCCTTCGACGGCTCCCGCCGCGACGAGCCCGCGCCGCGCGTGGGGCTGCTCCGCACCGGCGTGCCGCAGCTCGTCGAGGGCGCCATCGCCAACGCGCTGCAGCTCGACACCGCCCTGCGCTACCAGACCGTGGGGGAGTTCCTCGCGCCGCTGCGGCACGTGCTCGACGGGGTCGACGGGCTCTCCGAGCAGCTCCTGCGCAACGGCGCGACGGCGTTCGAGGTGGTGCCCACCCTGCCGCCGCTCCCGCTGCCCCGGAGCCTCCGCGATCACTCCACGTAGATCGCGCTGCTGTACACCCAGGGCACCTCGCGCACGAGGCGCTCGAGCTCCGGGAGGTACGGGCGCACGTGCGTGGGGGTGATCCGCACCTCGGCGCGGTACGCCCCGGTCTGCGTGGGGGTGAAGCTCGCGCGCGCGTCGCCCGCGGCGACCTCGGTCCACCGACCGTCGCGCTCGGCCCGCAGGATGCGCACGCGCACCGAGGGCCGCGGGAGCTCTGGGGAGAGGTCGTTCACCGCGGGCGCCACGGCCTCGAGCACGGGCGACGACGCGAGGGTGAGCCGCGCGCCGATGTCGCGCACGGTGTCACCCGCGCGCGC
>JBILLI010000793.1:0-3555 GCA_044376155.1 Polyangiales bacterium | reverse complement strand
GCGCGCGAGAGATCCTCGCCGTGGATGAGGTCCTCGCCGCAGGCGTCGCACCCGGCCGTGGGTATCGCGACCGTGATCGTGAGCTCGCCGAAGGTCCAACGGCCGACGTGCTCCCCGCGACGTGTCCCGACGGCTTTGCAGTTCCAGCAAGGATTCGAGCTCTCCATGGGTCGTCCTCCCTCAGAACACCGTGACCACAATGACTCCGTCACGCAGGACGCAGACCGCGGTCAGCGCGCATGATGCCCAGCTCCTTTTCCGGCGTGAGCCCACGCTTCCTCGGCGGGAAGCACCCGCTCAAGGGTGTACTGCCCGGGCGGCAGTTCGCGCAGTAGCTCCGGGAGCGCCTCGGGCACATCGCGCCCGTTCCAGTCGATCACCTTCGCCGCGCTGCTCACGCCGGGGAGTGTACGACGCCCCTCGGTCCCGGCGTCGCTCCAGCCCGGCGGGCGCACACCGGGAGAAGCGCCACCCTCGATGCCCACGGGGACCGGGCGAGGCGCCGCCCGTGACACCGGGCGCGGTCGATGTCACGGCTTGTCACGGGCGTTGTCACGGGCGGAACCGCTTGAAACGCAGGCGTATGGATGTGTCTGTGACACTGTGACAACCCACAAGCCTCTTGTCTCACGTGTGGAGGCTTCGCCGAGAAGAGGGTGCCTCCCGGTCGAGGATCATCCCGGCGAGGGCCACCGCCCGTCGGATGCGCAGGGGGCCGCCCTCGATGACCTCCACCGCGGCGGTCCACGGCGCCTCCCCCGGCGTCTCGCTGGCGAGCACGGCGAGGGCCAGGGTGCGGCAGAGGTCCCCCGCCGGGCGCCCTTCGTCGACCGCCTCGAGCAGCGCCAGGGCGCACCGGGGAACTACCGGGGAAGGCGCCCCGGCCGCGGTGTCTATCTCCTTGCGGCGCAGTGGCTTGGGTGCCTCGGAGGCGGGGACTGAAAATCCCCGTGTCGGCGGTTCAATTCCGTCTCTGGGCACCCGAGAAACCCGCTGTTCCCTGCGGGATTCGTGAAGCTCTGCGTTGTCCGACGAGACTGCGCGCGATCCATACAAAGGTCGCGTGTGTCGTAACCGCTTGGGACGCAGCGTTTTTGGCGACCGCACAGGCCGCGCGTGTTGCAACCGCATGGGACGCGCGGCGTGTCGGCTGAGCAGGCCGCACGGGCAGCGGCCGCGCGCACTTCACGGAGCGCCGACGTAGAGGGCCGCGAGGAACGCGGCCGTGCGTGTGGTGGGCAGCGACGTCGTGGCGGGACGCGGGGATCTCATCCGCGGGGGATGCGGGCGAGGGGGGAGGGGGTGATCGGCGCGAGGAGTTGGGGGTCTTATCCCCCGGGGGCGTGTTCGGCGAGCGTCTGCGCGAGTCGCTGCAGCCACGCGCGCATCGGCTCGGTATCAACGCGACGGTGCTCGGCGTGGTGCCACACCTGCGTGACGCCCTCGCGCGCCGCGTCGGTCGGCAGCGGCGTGGGCAGGGGCCACGCGTCGCTCGCGCAGAGGCGCAGCTCGACGCGCTGCTCGCGGTAGTCGTACGTGACTTCGCAGGCGACACCGCCGCGCGCGTCGCGGCGCTCGAAGCGCAGCGCGTCGACGAAGGACTCGTGAACGGCGGCGACGCACGACAGACCCGTGCCGCGCAGCGCCTCGGAGAAGCAGCGCTCGAGCGTGCGGAGGCCCTCGTGCGCGACGAGCCAGCGCCCGCCCTCGAGCACGTCGGTGAGCGCCAGCGCCGGGCGCGGGTCGTCGGGGGCAACGCGCCAGGTGGCCTCGTAGCGGCCGTCGGCGTGGTAGGCCACCACGACGCCGTCGGGGGACTCGCGGAGGGTGACGACGCGGTCACCGTTGCGGCTTGCGCAGAGGTAGACGTGCGCGCCGTTCGCCTCGCCGACCTTGAGGAAGCCGCCCGTCACGAGGCGCGTGTGGAGAAGATGAAGCTGGCGGAGCGTGGGGGGCATCGGTGCGCCTCGGAGATCGATCGGTCGAAGGTGGGGAGCGCGCTCAGCCGCAGGTGGGAGGCCGCTCTTCTTTGGGAGGGACCCAGACCGTCGCGTGCACCCCGTTGGGCATCTCGATGCGCGGCGCGCCCGGGGTCGGGCTGAAGGCCGTGGTGTTCTGAAGGGCCTTTCGGTAGCTCGCGCGCTCGAGCTCCTCGAGCTCCATGCGATACCACGGGCTCATCTCGGCGCGCGTGGTGTCGGCGCCTACGTCGATGAACACGGATCGCTCGGCGATGCGCTCGCGCATCCACTCGCGGTTGAAATCGATCGAGTCGGCGAGCTGCGCGTCGGTGAGGGGCGTCGGGTAGATGCGCTCCCTCGGCCACTCGGCCATGATCTCGCGTGCGCCGTGGCCCGCGCTGCGCGCGTTGCGCGCGGTGGGCACCACGCGCCCGCGCTGGTTCTCACCGATCACGACGAACTGATCTTGATGAAGGCCATCGCGGCGGCCATCCAGTCGACGGCGGGCGGGCCGCCGACAAGCACGGGCCCTTGAACGACCCGCCCTTCGCCATGCCCACGAAGGGGTGCGGAAAGGGCGTAGGGACGGGCGCCGGCATGGGCACCATCTCGAAGTGAATGTCGAGTCCGACCACGAGGTCGAGCCACGTCGAGGCGATCACGCGGGCGCTCCACGGGGGGGCTCGGCGAGCAGTTCGGCGGCCTTCGCGTCGAGGGCGATGCATCCACCGGGCGTCATGTTTCCCACACTCCGTGATTGTGACGGAGCCGCGCGACGGCCGCCGCGAGGACCCGCGCGCGCGGCTCGAAGGCCTCTCGGAGCCTCCCGACACAGGGGAGCACCGCCGCCACCGCGTCGGCCTCGACGCCGTAGTCTGTCGTCCACGAGGTCATCGGTGCGACGGAGCCGTGGTCGCTGACCGTCGCGAAGCACTCGACGCGCGCGGCGTGTTCGCGCGTGCGCCAGGTCAAGTCCCAGCCGATCTCGAGCAGATCGTCGGCGCCTGTGGTCGTCGTCCACCACGCGTCGAGCACGAGCAGGGTGAGCGCGCCGTCGTCGCTCGCGCTCACCTCCACGCGGGGGACGCAGCGCGACCCTTCCACGTCGGCGGCGCAGCACGCGACCATCGCCTCGCGCACGGCGGCGAGGTCGCACGCGAGCAGCGCGATGAGCGAGAGCACCTCCGCGGCCGAGAGGCCCGCAGCCGTGCATGCCTCGCGCTGCGCCTCGGTGAGCGAGGGCGTCATGCCTTGCATTTCTTCACCTTCTCCGTGAGCTCGTCGGCCTTGCCGCCTGTCTCGAGCTTGGGGCGCGTCGACGACCACTCTTGCAGCCGGGCGTGATCAAACTTGCCCGCCTCGTCGACGGGAAAATCGTGACGTGTCCGTTAGGCTTGTCGTGCAGCACCATGAGGCCCTGTTCGCGGAGCTTCTTGACGTCGAGGGCGACCGCCTTCTCGCCCGCCGCTGGCGCCTGCAGCGAGGTCGAGAGGCCCAGCGTGGCAGTGGTAGCGTTGGCCCGTGATCCGAAAGCGATCCAGTCCTGCGATGCTGACTACTCAGTCTGTTGCGCATAACGGATCTTCCGTCCACT
>JBILLI010000144.1:0-12965 GCA_044376155.1 Polyangiales bacterium | reverse complement strand
TGGGCACGCAGGCCGAGAAGGAGCAGCTCGGCACCTGGCTCAACGCGCAGGGCGCGAACTTCTTCAACTCCCGCACCCGGCACACCACCACCCTGGGCGGGCAGGAGTACCGCCTCTCCGCGGTGCCCATGCCCGGCGCGCACGACGGCAGCGTCGGCGGCGCAGTGGTGCTGCGCAGCCTCACGCAGGCCCGCGCCCCGGCGTCGGACGTGGCCAGCCCCGTGCTCCTCGCCACACTCCTCGGCGTGCTGCTGGTGACGGCGTACAACCTCTACCTCGCGCTGTACCTCCAGAAGCCCATCGAGCAGATCGAAGACGGGCTCCTGCAGGTGATCAACGGGAATCCCCACCACCGCATCCAGGTTGAGCACGAGGAGCTCGGGGGCGTGATCTATCGCATCAACCAGCTCCTGCAGTCCGTCGACGACGAAGACCAGGGCGAAGGCAGCGCCTGACCGACTCCTTCGCGGCGTCGCCTCCGAACCCCTCCCGCCGCGCCCCCCGACACCAGAGGACAGATGGGACTCTTCGATTTCTTCAAGGGCAAGGGCGCCGCCTCGGGCGACGCGCAAGAGAAGACGCTGATGCGCCACGCCGAGCGCGTGCTCGACAAGCGGGCGATGAGCCCCGACCGCTTCGCGTCCATCGAGTACCTGGCGCGCCTCGGCACCGAGGAGGCGTGGCGCGCGCTGCTGCCGCGCTACAACTTCACGGTCGACCCGACGATCACCGACCGCGAGGAGAAGGCCTACATCCTCGAGGCCATCTCCAAGGGCGGCGACGCCGCCGTGGGGCCCGTGAAGGAGTATCTCCTCAAGGCCAACGCGGTGAACTGGCCCATCAAGATGCTGCGCGCGCTGGTGTCAGAGGAGGAGTTCGTCGGCGAGATGGCCGCGATCCTCAAGAACGAAGACACCAACTACCAGAAGAACCCCGAGCGAAAGATCCAGGCGATCATCGCCCTCGAAGAGGTGCAAGACCCGCGGGTGGCCGCGGCGGTGCTCCCCTTCCTCGACGACGTGAGCGAAGACACCCGCTTCTACACCGTGCGCACCCTGCTCGCGCAAGACGCGCCCGAGGCCGCCGACGCGCTGCTGGAGCTCCTCGCCCGCGATGACTCCATGCGCATCAAGACCACCCTCGCCGACGGCCTCCTCGAGCGCGGATGGCCCTGCGGCGAGGCCGCCCGCGAGAAGGCCGCGCCGGTGCTCCCGCGGCTCCCAAACGGGCCGTTCTCCTTCGACCCCGAAGGCGTGCTCAAGCGGGCGGGACGTCGCTGAGCCGCGCGCGCACCCGCCGTCGCAGCGCTTGAAGGGCGCTCATGGCGGGCGAGTCGGGCTCCAGCCGCGCGATGGCCCGGTCAAGATCCAGGAGCTCATCCTCCCGCGCGCGTCGCAGCGCGTCGACCATCGCCACGAAGGCGTCGAAGAGGCTGCCGAGCTCATCCCCGCGGCGCAGGCGCTCGTCGACGCGCAGCACCCCCGAGCCCACCTTCGCGAGCAGCCGTCGCATGCGCCACGCGGGGCCCACCACCCGGTGGGTGATGATGATCCCGATGGCGGCGAGGGCGAGCACGAAGGCGATGCCCGAGACGGTGATCCACACGAGCAGCCGCGGACGCAGCGCCTCGACCCGGGCGCGCTGCGCCACCGCGCGCTCGCGCAGGCCGCGCACCCGCGCGAGCTCGGCGCGGGAGCTCTGATCGACCCGGGTGAGCTCGGCCTCGATGGCGCGCGCCGCGGCGCTGTCAGGCTCGCTCAGCGAGAGCTGGTGGAGGCGCAGCACCCGGGCGCTGGTCTCACCCTCGGCCACGGCCCGCGCGGCCTGCTCCACCGCGAGGGCGGCGAGGTCGGTGGACGCCCGGGCCTCGTTGATCGCCATGGTGCTCGTCGACGCCACCACCGCGCCGAGGAGCATCAGCAGCGCCCCCGCCGAGCCCGCCAGCAGGGCCGCGTAGCGGAGCTGAAACTTCGGGTCCAGGAGGTAGTTCCGGATCCGGCGCTTGGGTCGCAGGGTGTTGGGGTCGGTCTGCATGGTCGGCGGTGGGCCCCGAAGGCCCGGCACTCTACGCGAGGCCGTGCGTCGACGCGATTGCCGAGCGCGCCGGGGGCGTGCAGAGTCGACGACGGCGCTTTGTGAAGACCCGACTCGCCGTGCTCGTGCTGTGTGCCGCGACCCTCCGCGGGCCGGTCGCCCGCGCGTACCGTCTGAACGTCGTGGCCGCGACGGAGCTCCGCCTCGACCCCGCGGTGCCCTCGGGCAGCACGGCGCTCACGGTGCGGGCGCACCTGCGCGACGACCGCGGCGCGGCGTTGGAGGGGCGTGCGTTGACCCTCACGCTGGTCCCCGAGGGGGGGGCCGAGCGCGCGGTGGAGGCCCGCACCAACGAGCAGGGCGACGCGGCGGTGACCGTCGACGTCGGGCGCGCGCGGCGGGTCGCGGTGACGGGCGCGTGGGCGGGCGACAGCACCGCGGCGTCGGCGCGCGCGAGCATCGACGTGAACTTCGACGCGCCCTTCGTGACCCCCGAGCTGCTCCTCCCGGGCGACGGCGTGACCCTGGGCGACGGCGCGCTCGAGGCGGTGATCACCGTGCGCGTGGGGGAGGTGCAGACGCTCTCGCCCGCGCGCCTCGCGGTGCAGCTCGCGCGCGTCATCGAGGGGGCGCAGGGGCCGCTGGCGCTGGCCTCGGGCGTGACTGACGGCGCGGGGCGTGCGGCGCTGCTGGTGCCCATCGCGCGCTTCGACCGACCCGGCGTGGCGCGGCTGATCCCGCGGGTCGATCTGGGCAACGGGCGGGTGGTGGAGGGCGTCGGTCGCGAGCTCCTGGTGCGCGGCCGCGTCGCCGTCTCGCTGCTGCGCGCCGAGGGCGCCGAGGAGGGCGATGGGGTGACGTTGCACGGGGCGGTGGTGCTCTCCACCGGGGCCGCGGTGCCGAACGCGGCGCTGCGCATCGTGCAGGGCGAGCGGACCCTCGCGGCGACGCGCGCCGACGCGCAAGGAGGCTTTCGGTTGGCGCTGGGCCCCGAGGTGCTCACCGACCCGGGGATGTCCGCGCGCGCGGTGTTCGAGCCCACGGAGCCCTGGTACCTCGCGGCTGAGAGCCCCGAGGTGCAGCTCACGGCGCCGCCCACGCCGCCCATCCACTGGTCCTGGGGGGCCGCGCCGCTGGCCCTGGCGGCCCTGGCGGTGGGGGTGATGAGCCTGCGTCGACGCGTCGCGCAGCCCTCCCCGCCGCCCGATGCCCCGCCCCCCCTGGAGGACCACGTCGCCGTGCTCACCGACGGCCCCGCCCGCCCGCGCAGCCTGCGGGTGGTGGCGATCGACCGCGCCACCGGCGCGAAGGTGCCGGGGTGTCGCCTGCGGGTCGATGACGGCACGTGGCAGGCGGTGGGCGCCGAGCCCGTGGCGGTGGGCGAGGGGGCGTCGGCGTGTCAGCTCACGCTCGAGGCCGACGGCTACGCGCCGCGTCGCCTGCGCATGGACCTCCCGCGGAGCGGCGATGTGCGGGTGCAGGTCGCGATGCGCACCTGGCGCGAGGAACTCTTCGCGAGAATTCGTCCGTGGCTGGAGCGCGGGCGACGGGCCGAGGTGCTGCCGACCCCGCGGGAGCTCTCACAGTCGGGGGCGCTGGCGCACGTCGTCCCGCTCGCGAAGCTCGTGGAACGAGGGTGTTATGGCCCCGAGACACCCGGTCCCGGTGAGCTCGATGCGGCCGACGCGCTGGCCGACTCCGCCCGCGAGGGGGCACCTGCGCCGCGCCTGGATCGGCGTTGACGCGCTGAATCCTCCCGCCATAGAGTCGCGCGCCCCGGAGCCCCGACCCAATTCTGCGCAGCACATGGAGGAGGCGTAGCCTCTCATGACGCCCGTCCTGATCGTTGTTGTCCTCGTCGCACTTGTTGCCATCGCGTACTTCGTGATGCGCGACAAGCCGCGCCTCCCCTCACCCGAAGAGCTCGACAAGCTCCCCGAGCCATCGACGAAGGGCGACGCCGGCGCCGCCGAGACCAAGGCAGAGCCCGCAAAGGCCGCAGAGCCCGCGAAGGCCGCAGAGCCCAAGACAGAGCCCGCGAAGGCAGCGGAGCCCGTGAAGGCCGCGGAGCCCGCAGAGCCCGCGAAAGCCCCGGAGCCCGCGCAGGCTGCAGAGCCGGTGGAACCCGCAACCACCGCCGAACCCGTGAAGGCTGACGAACCCGCGGAGCCCGTGAAGGCCGCGGAGCCCGTGAAGGCCGCGGAGCCCGTAAAGGCCGTGGGGCCCGCAGAGCCCGCGAAGGCTGCGGAGCCCGCGAAGGCCGCGGCGCCGAAGCCCAAGGACCTCGGGGCGCTGAAGAAGGGCCTGGAGCCCACGCGCACCGGCTGGATGCAGCGACTGCTCGCGGTGTTCGGCGGGCGTAAGGAGATCGACCCCGCGCTGCTGGAGCAGATCGAGGAGACGATGCTCACGGGCGACATCGGCGCGGCCGCGACCGAGCGGCTGGTGTCGTCGCTGAAGGAGCGCATGGGCCGCAAGGAGCTCGCCGACACCGACAAGGTGTGGGACGCGCTGAAGCGCGACGCGCGGGCGATGCTCGTGACCGAGGCTGGTCCCTTCGCCGGGGGGTGGGCCGCGAAGCCCACGGTGATCCTGATGGTGGGGGTGAACGGCGCGGGCAAGACCACGACCATCGCGAAGCTCGCGGACCGCTACAAGGAAGAGGGCAAGAAGGTCCTCCTGGCGGCGGGTGACACCTTCCGCGCGGCGGCGGTGCAGCAGCTGGAGATGTGGGGCCGTCGCGTCGGCGTGCCGGTCTACAAGGGCAAGGAGGGCGCGCGCCCCAGCGCGGTGATCTTCGAGGCCGTGCAGCAGGGCGTGAAAGACGGCGTCGACGTGGTCATCGCCGACACCGCAGGTCGCCTGCAGACGAAGGCGCCGCTGATGGAAGAGCTCCGCAAGATCAACGACGCTTGCGGCAAGGCCCTCGGCGGCGCGCCGCACGAGACCCTGCTGGTGCTCGACGCCACCACCGGGCAGAACGCGATCAGCCAGGCGAAGGAGTTCAGCGAGGCGCTGAAGCTCTCCGGGGTAGTGCTCACGAAGCTCGACGGCACGGCCAAGGGCGGCGTGATCCTCGCGGTGGCCGAGGAGTTCAAGCTCCCGGTGCGCTTCATCGGTGTGGGCGAGAAGAGCCACGACCTGCGCGAGTTCGACGCCGACGATTTCGTCGACGCGCTCTTCGCACGCTCCGACGAAGAGGCCGCGTGAGCACGAACTCGTTGCGGCACAAGGGCTTTGGTGCGTCGAGGGGCGGAGCTGCAGTGCAGTATTGCGACGCGCGAAGTCGCTATGTTAGGGTCCGCCCGCTGCTCGGTGAAGGCCTGCGAATTCCGGGTGTAGGCGCGGTCGCAGGTGAGTCTTCGAAGGTGACGCCGGCACGTGAGGAACCGGTGGGGTTGAGGACAGGAAGCACGATGGCTCGCACGACGATCGCCCGGGTGATGTTGACCGCGGCCGCGTTGACCGTTCCCCTCTCCGCGTCGGCCCAGCCGCGAGGTGGGGCAGCGGCGACGCCGCCTGCGGCGCAGGACAGCGGAGACAGCATGGTCATCTCCGCCGACGAGGCCGCCGCCCCCACCGCGACGGCGACCCCGCCCGCGGGGGACACCGGCTCGCAGCTCCAGCTCACGGTGCCAGGCGGTGAGGTGACCGCCGCGCACCATCCCCTCAACGAGGAGATCTACGCCGCGCAGCAGATCTACGCGCTGCGCAACCGGCGTTTTGAGATCAACCCCTCGGTGAACATCGCCCTGAACGACCCCTTCGTGTCGCACACGGGGTTCGGGCTCACGATGAACTACTGGATCTCCAACGTGCTGTCCGTGGGACTCACGGGGGTGTTCTTCCAGGGGCTCAACAGCGTGTCCGAGGTGAACTACAACGTCGGGCGCTCGACGCGCCTGGCGGTGCCGATCAACGAGTACCAGGTCGCCGCGGCGCTGAACTTCTCGTACGTGCCCCTGTACGGGAAGTTCTCGATGTTCAACCGCTTCATCTTCCACTGGGACATGTACCTGACGGCCGGCGTCGGGATCATGCGGTCCCGGCCGATCCCTGCGATCGACCCGGAGGTGCGCACCTTCGACTGGAACACGGCGATCATGTTCGACGCGGGCATCGGGTTCCGCGTGTTCCTCTCCCGCTCCGTGGCGATCACCCTGGAGCTGAGGAACTTCATCTACCCCGAGTTGTTGGAGAACACGCGCACGAACTTCCGGGAGTCGGGCACGGTCAACGGTCGGGTGTCCACCACCTGCGCCGACTGCCGTCGTAACCCCGCCAACTGGACCTCGTCGAACGTGCTCACGGACAACGTGATGCTCTCCGCGGGCCTCACGTTCTTCCTGCCCTTCAACTTCAACTACCGGCTCCCGAAGTGATCGCCAAGGCACCGTCGAGGAACTCGTCGATGAAGCGTCTGCTCGCCCCTCTCGTGCTCGCTGGTGTCGCCCTGGCGACGTCGCCCGCCGCCGCGCAGGAGATCCAGCTCCGCGGCCCCCTCGCCGGCGCGCGCTCCGTCGCCCGCCTGGTGCAGTACCGCCAGAATCGCTTCGCGCTCTCCCCGACCGTGGGGATCTCGCTCGTCGATGAGTTCTCCCGGGAGCTCTTCGTGGGGCTCCGCGGCGAGTACCACTTCAACGACTGGTTGGGCGTGGGCTTCTGGGGCGCCTTCGCGGCGGCGAACATCAACACGTCGCTCACCGACCAGATCACCGCGCAGTCCCCCGGCGGCTCGTTCAACGTGCCGCGGGCGAACCAGTTCGCGAACCAGGTCGGGCGCCGCAACTTCCTGTTCGACCTGCACGTGTCGTTCGTGCCGCTGCGTGGCAAGTTCGCGCTGTTCCAGAACCTCGTCGCCGACACGGACTTCTACATCCTCGCGGGCGTGGCCTTCGTGGGCGTTCAAGAGCGCGCGGACGTGACCCTCCGCTCGTCGGCGAGCTACGAGACCCCGTACCTCACGGGCGCGAACAACCAGACCACGACGCAGATCCAGCAGCAGATCAACGCCTCGCAGACCGCGCGGGCGAGCCGCATCGCCGTGGCCCCCGCGGTGGGCTTCGGGATCAACTTCTACATCAACCGCTTCGTCTCCATCGGGTTCGAGTACCGCCTCATGCCGTTCCAGTGGAACCGCTCGGGCACCGATGAGAACTCCGCGGCGAACCCCGGCGTGTCGGACACGGTCGCGAACTACTTCCAGTCCGACGTGCGCCGCCGCCTCGGCGTCATCGACGCCAACGACCGCAGCTGGGACATGAACCAGCAGGTGAACTTCGGCGTCACCTTCTTCCTCCCGACCGCGCCGCGCATCGGGCAGTAATCTCCCCCACACTGGCCCTCGCGCGCGCCCTGGGGTACCGCTCCCCGGGTGATGCGCGCGGTCGCCCTGCTCTCCCTCTCCCTGCTCTCGGCCTGTGTTGAATCGGCCTCCGCCCAGCCGCGGCCCGACGCGGGGCGACGCTTCAACATCCGTCCGCCGGCGAACCATCCCCCGCGACGCGCCGACCCGCGGCAGGTGAACCGGGCGATGATCCGCGCGCTGCTGGAGGACGGAGACGCGGGCGTGGCCGGGCTGTTCCAGTCGTCGACCGCGCAGGGTGACGTGCGTGACGGGCTCGCGGGCCTGGCCCTGCAGAGCCCGGGCGACGGCGGCCTCGGCGCGATGCTCATGGGTGGGGGAGGGCGCTCCAACATCGGCATGGGCGGCCTCGGCGGGTACGGATTCGGGACGCGCGGCGCGGGTCCGGGCAGCGGCCCCGCGGTGGGACTCGGCCGCCTGGGCGGCGGCGCGTCGCTCGGCGTGCGCTACGACGAGGTCACGGTGCAGGGAGAGCTCCCCCGCTGGGCCGTGCGTGTTGAGCTCAACCGCGCCGCGATGCGCACGCAACAGTGCCTCCGCGCCCTCGGTCCCCACGGCCCCGTCGACGCGCCCGTGCGCTGGATCGTTCGCCCTCCCACGACCATCGACGCGGTCACCGTGGACGGCGCCTCCGAGGGCGTCACCCGGTGCGCGCGCGAGGCCCTGCAGCGCATGATCCTCGGACCGGTCACCGCCCCCCTGGAGCTCAGCGCGTGGCTCCGCGCAGCCGCGTTCACGCCCTGAGTTGATCGGCCAGCGCCCGCAGCGCCGCGCCGTCTTCGAGCAGCGTGGATGGCGGGCAGAGGGTCACCGGGCGCTCCGCGCGCAGCCGGTGGTGATTCTCGAGGGAGGCCTCGCGGAGCCGCTCCCAGTGCGCGTCGGGGAGGGGGATGGCGTCGCGGTTGATCCAGAGCCACGCGAGCGCGGCGACGTCGCACTGGTACTCCGTGGCGGGGCGGTCGTCGAAGCTCCCGTGGTTGTGAAAGTGCGACCAGTCGTGCAGCGCCCAGTAGAGGGCGTTCACGTTGTCGGTGGCGATCCAGAAGACTTCGCCGGGCGCGCGGCGGTGCGCGAAGAGCTCGTCGGTCGCGTCGTCGAGGGCGTAGGGGGCGAGGCACATCGCGTCGTGGATCCCGAGGGCGTGGGCCTGCGCGCGGCCGGTGTGCAGCCACGCGAACTCCGCGGGCAGCGGCGCGAAGGCGGTGCGGAACACGAAGGCCATGCCCAGCGGCAGCGCGTCGTCGAGCTCGTTGAGGGTGATCGCGTCACCCGGGCAGCGCCACTCCAGCGTGTCGCTGACGCACCATGAGAACGCGTCGAAGGTCTCTGCAGGGACGAGCCGCGGGAGGGGCGGCGTCGCGAGCGTCACGGTGCGCATGTCAGTCCCAGTCCTTGAGCGCGGCCATGCGGCGACGCAGGGTCTGCTCGTAGATCACCCCGCCGAGCAGCAGGCCCACGCCGAAGCCCACGAGCCGCACCGAGAGCGGCAGCATCCCCGCGAGGCGCACGAAGTACTGCACCCAGAGGTTCACGCCCAACGCCGTGGCGCCCACCGCCAACACCGCCGCGCGCCGGGTGAAGCCGCCCAGCGCCGTGGCGACCGCCGCGCCGCCGAGGGTCACGGCCGCGGTGAAGAGGTCCTGCGTGTCGGTGAGCACGCGCAGGGTGAGGAGCGCGAAGAGCGCGCCGAGGCCCGTGACCTCCAGCATGCGGTGCTGCGCGCGCTTCACCCGCCCCGTGAGCACGTACGAGATCAGCAGCAGCGTGAGAGCGCCTGCGGCGAGGGTGATCCACGCGCCCTGGCTGCGCGTGTCGCCCTCTCTCCCAGCGCGATCGAGCGCGTGCAGGGCGCGCATCGCGGGCGCCCCGAGCGCGCCCACGAGCCCCAGGAACATCAGCTCGGTGCGGGCCTCGCCGCGCTCCCGCAGCGATGGGGCGAGCGCCGCCGCGAGGAGCATCACCAGGCCCAGGACCAGCGCCGCGAGGGTGAAGCCCAGCTCATCGCGCACCAGCGACTCGAAGATCGGCGCGAGGGTGAGGGTCGCCAGGGCGACGAAGCGCGCGGCGCCCCCGCCCGGTCCCGCGAGGAGCGACCCGGCGAGGGCGGCGAGGGCGACGGCGTAGGGCCACGCGGCGCCCGCCACGCCGTGGGTCACCCAGCGGTCGCTCATCACGTGCAGCCCCGCGAGCGCGCTCACCGCGGCGCACACGATCACCCCGCCCGCGTAGGGCACCGCGGGGGTGCTGTCGGCCTTCGAGGTCGCCGCGCGGGCGAAGAGGAGATACAGCGCGCTCCCCGCGAGGGCGTACATCGCGAGGCCCATGGCCGTGCCGCGGTCGAGCCACACGCCGAAGAAGCCCAGGAACATCGCGAGGTCCAGCGCGCCGAGGACCCCCAGCAGGAACGACCGTCGGTGCAGCGCGAGGGCGTAGGTCAGCACGCTCACCACCGCGGCCACGGCGCTGAGCACCCCGCGTCGATCCCCCCCGTGGCCCATGTGAATCGCCTGCGCGCCCACGGCCCATCCGAGCTGCGAGCCCAGCGCGAGGAGCGCGAGGCCCGCTTGCGGCGCGCCTCGTGACGAGGCCAGCGCGCCGCTCGCGAGGGAGAGCGCACACAAGCCCGCGAGGAGCCCGAGGCGCCCGGACTCGTTGAGGAGATAAAACGCGTAGCCCGTGGCCACCGTGCCGAAGAGTCCTGCGAGGGCGCGCGCGACGGCCGCCCCCGTGGCGAGACCGCGCGAGGACGCGAGCTGACCTGCGCCGAGCGAGACCACCGTGAGCGCCGCGAGCATCGCCACGCGACCGAGCTCGCCGACCACGCCCCACCCCGCGGAGACCAGCAGCACCGCGCCGAGGAACGCGCAGAGACCGCCCACGATGAGCACGAAAACCAGCCCCGGGGAGAGCTCCGCGGGGCGCGTCGCGTCGGGCGATGGCCGGGGCGCGCGGTACGGGTCCACGGAGGCCGGGGCGCCCGCAGCGACGGCGTCGGCGTAGCGGGTGAGCGTGTGGGCGAGGCGCTCCAGCGTCGGACGTTGTGTGGGCGACTGGTGCAGCGCGGCCTCGAGGAGGTTCGCGATGGATCCGTCGGGGGTGCCCGCGTGAGGGTAGAGGCTCACCTGCCCCAGCGGAGGAACGCCCGCGAGCGTGAGGTACGCGATCGCGGCGAGGGCGTACACATCGCTCGCGGGGGAGCACCCGGTGCCCGCGATGACCTCGGGCGCCGCGAAGCCCACACACGCCGGGTCTTCGCCGCCCGGGTGCAGCCGTGCACGCAGCAGCGCACCGACATCGGGCGTGTGTGCGGGCACCAGCAGTCCGACGGCGCCGCGCGCGTCTACCCGGATCATCGACGGGCGCAGGTCACCGTGCACCAGCCCCCGGGTGTGCAGGGCGTGGAGGGTGCGGGCGACCCGCGCGAGGGCGCGCAGCGCTTCGGGGCGAGGGAGCAACGAGGCGGTCCATTCCCGGGTCTCGCGGAGGTCACCCGGCACGCGCAGCGCACCGTCGTCGTCGCGCGCCAGGGGGAGCACCGTGGCGCCCTCGGGGTCTTGCAGGGGGGGCACCTCGCGCGGTGTGTTGAGGGCGCGCGCGACGGCCTCGCGGAGCGGTGACGGGAGGTGCTCGCGGGTGATCCCGTCGGCGAAGGTGAGGTCACCGTGAAAGGGTCCGCGCGAGGATTGCTCCGGCATCACCGCCGAGCATACGCCGCCGCGCGCGTCGGGGAGCGCCGGTGCGTCACCCTCGGCGCGGGCGCTTCGGGGGGGCGGTGGGTGACGCGAAGAGCGCCGCGACGTCCCAACGCCGCACGGTGGTGTCCGCGCCGCCCGACGCGAGGTGACGCCCGTCGGGCGAGACGGCGAAGGCTGTCACCGGGCCGCGGTGCGCCTCCACCGCGCGGATCACCTTGCGCGACAAGAGGTTCACGGCATGCACGGCGCCGCGGTTGTCACCCACCACCACCCGCTCCCCATCGGCGAGCACCGTCAGGCAGGTCAGTCGTCGGGTCTTCGCGCTCGACGGGATCACACGAAGCAGCGCGCCCTGCGGGGCGCCCGTGGCGAGGTCGAAGACCCGCAGACCATCGTTGGGGCCGAGGGTGATCACCGCGGCGCCGTCGGGGGCGTAGACCGCGCGAAAGCCGTCTTTCAGGGCCACGCGGTCTTCCAGGGTGACGAGCCCCGCGTCGGTGATCCGCGCGCGCCGCCCCGACCGCAGGAGCAGCTCGCGACCGTCGGGGGAGCAGGCCATGGGGGTGTCGTCCACACGCTCGCCGAGGGGGCCCGTGGAGAGGTCCACGAGCTGCGCGCCGTGGTACCGCGACCACGCGATGATCCGTCCCGAGGGCAACGGGAGCACCACGTCGCACACCCCTGCGAGCTCCACCGCGAGGTCGTCAACGGCGTCGGGCGCGCACACCCGCAGCGTGCGCGAGCGCTCCACAGCGACCACACTCGGGGGCGATCCCACGAGCGCCAGGGGGCGGCCGTGGGGGACGGCGGTGCGAGACGACGCACCCGTCGGTGACCACGCGATCAGCGCCGCGGGGTTCTCGCCGTCGACGCTCCAGAGGGTGTCGGGGTCGGTCCATGAGAGCGCGACCACGGGGGAGGTGTGCCCCTCTTCGCGCAGGCGCTCGCCGGTGGAGAGCGCGACGCGGGTGAGGGCGCCCGCGCTGCCCACGAGCGCGACGTCGGCGCCGAGGTCCACGGTCATCGGTGCGCCCCAGTGGATGTCGTCGCAGGTCCAGCGCGGCGCGTCTTCGCCGGGGTGCCAGCGGGTGAGGGCGCCGCACACTGCGACCACGAGGCAACCGTCGGGCAGGCACGCGAGCGAGGCGTGCGCCGAGGGGATGCTTCGGGAGAACGCGCGCATGGGCTGCGCCTCGCCCGTCGCGGCGTCGTAGCGCTGCACCGCGCCGCCGATGGTGGCGGCGAAGAGGGTGCGCCCGTCGGGCGAGAACGCGAAGCCGTCCCACCCCTGCCCCTGGCCGCCCACGCCGCTCGCCAGGGTGTGCGTGCGCGCGCCGGAGGTGAGGTCGTAGCGGGCGAGAAAGCGCCCGTCGTAGGTGCCCACGAAGAGCCCGCGCCCGTCGGGAGAGAACGCGAACCTGCACCAGGTGTCGACGATCTCGTCGCCGCCCACGGTGCGGGAGTTCCCGTCGGCGAGGTCGCTGACGCGCACCGCGCCCGCGCCGTCGAGAAAGGCCACGCGCGCGCCGTCGGGGGCGATCGCGAGGTGCGTGCCCACGCCGTCGAGGGTCTGCGCGCGGGCGCGCTCGGGGAGCGTCCAGCGGTGCAGGCGTTGGTCGTTGCCGAGGGTGAGCAGCGCGCCGTCGGGGAGAAAACGCACGAGGGAGACGAAGTGACCGTCGTGCGCGTCCCATCCTTGGTGGTGCTCCCCCGTGCGCGCGTCCCAGAGGTCGACGCCGTCGGCGCGGGAGGTGGCGACCCAACGTCCATCGGGCGAGACCGAGAGGGCCACGGCGGTCTGTCCGTGACGAAACCGCGCGCGGCCGTGGAGGGTGCTGGGGGACATCGGGACGACGATCGCACCGCGCGCC
>JBILLI010000792.1:0-3558 GCA_044376155.1 Polyangiales bacterium | reverse complement strand
TCGCGATGGCCGACATGAAGGTGCGCGCGGGGGGCGTGAAGTGAGCGCGCGCGAGAGCGTCCCTCCGCCGCTCCCGCTCGACGCTGACGAGGAGCTCGACGCCCGGGTCTCGCTGCCGCCGCCGCCGCCGGGCGCGCTGCTGGAGCGCCTCGCGGACGGTCCCGTGCGCACCCACCCCCCGCTCTCGCTCGACCAGGTGTTCGAGGGCGCGCGGGTGCTGGTGGTGGGCGGCACGGGCTTTCTCGGCAAGGTGTGGCTCTCCATGCTGCTCTGTCGGTGGCCCTCCATCGGCAAGGTCCTGCTGGTGGTGCGCAGCCGCAAGGACATGGACTCCGAGGCGCGCTTCTGGGCCAGCGTGGCCTCCAGCGAGCCCTTTCGCCCGCTCCGCGAGATGCACCCCGGCGCGGCCTACGAGGACTTTCTGCGCGCGAAGGTGCAGGTCCTCGACGCCGACGTGAGCCGACCGCTGTGCGGGTTCAGCGCCGAGACCATTCGCGACCTCAGCGGCACCGTCGACGCCGTGGTGAACGTCGCGGGCGTGGTGGACTTCGATCCCCCCCTCGACGAGGCGATCAACACCAACGCCCGCGGGATGCAGAACCTCGTGGCGCTCGCGAAGGCCCTGGGCGACGTCGCCGTGCTGCACACCAGCACGTGTTACGTCGCGGGGTATCAGTCCGGGCGCATCGAGGAGGTCGACCCGCGACGCCTGCCCTTCCCGCGGTGGCGCGAGATGCCCGACGCGAAGTGGGACCCGCAGCGCGAGATCGTCGAGGGCCTGGAGCTCGCCGCGAGCGTGAAGCGCCGCGCCGAAGACGCCCACTGGCTCGCGCACTTCGAGCAGGAGGCCAAGGCCACGCTGCTCAAGCGCCACGAGCCCACCACGGGCGAGGTCTTCGACGCCGAGGTGCGCCGCGCCCGCGAGCGCTGGATCGCCGACGAGACCGGACGCGTCGGCACCGAGCGCGCGAAGTTCTGGGGGTGGACCAACACCTACACGTACACGAAGAGCCTGGGCGAGCAGGTGCTCGCGGGCAGCGGGCTGGCGTTCACGGTGGTGCGCCCCGCGGTCATCGAGAGCAGCGAGCGTTTCCCCTTCCCCGGGTGGAACGAGGGCATCAACACGATGGCCCCGATCACCTACCTCTTTCTCAACGGGCACATCCAGGTGCCGTCGAGCGAGAACACCTCCCTCGACATCATCCCCGTGGACTACATCGCCGGCGGTATGGTCGCGGCCCTCGGCGCGCTGCTGGAGCGCACCCACGAGGCGGTCTATCAGCTCGGCACGAGCCACACGAACCCCGCGATGATGCCGCGCATCATCGAGATCTGCGGGCTCTACAAGCGCCATCACTACCAGCGCAAGGGCAAGGGCAACCCCTGGTGGAACTTCGTGCAGGCGCACTGGGAGCCCACCCCGGTGGACGTCGACGGGTTCTTCTCCCACGGCGCGCCGGGGATCTCCAAGGCCGCGAAGACCCTCTCGCAGCTCGCGCGCAAGGCCGCCGTGGGTCCTGCGGCGGTGTTCATGGCCCCCGCGAGCCGCGCGCTGTCGTCGTACGCCGACGTGGCGAAGCGCAGCGGGGACATCTTCACCCTCTTCGTGCCCTTCATGGCCGAGACCGAGTACCGCTTCGTCACCGACAACATGACCGTGCTCCGCGACCGGCTCCTGCCCGCGGACCGCGAGAAGATCTGGTGGCACCCCGAGTCCATCGACTGGCGCGTGTACCTCCACGAGGTGCAGCTCCCGGGCCTCGAGAAGTGGGTCCTGCCCGAGCTCGACGCGAAGATCAACCGCCCCGCGCGGCCGCAGCGCGCGTACGACAACCTCCTCGACCTGCTCGAGGAAGCCGCCGACCGCCAGGAGCACCGCCCCGCCCTCCTGCGCATGGAGCGCGACGGCGTGGCCCGGGTCTCGTACCGCGAGATGCACACCCGGGTGGAGCGCACCGCCGCGCGCCTCGCCGCCGCCGGGGTCTCGCCCGGGGACCGCGTGGTGCTCTGCGCGGGCAACCACATCGCGTGGCCCATCGCGTATTTCGGCATTCTTCGGGCGGGCGCGGTGGCCGTGCCCACCGACGCGGCGATGGAGTCTGAGCCCCTGGGCAACGTGCTCCGCGCGTCGAAGGCCACGGCCTTTGTGGGCGATGAGACCTCCCTGGCGCGGCTCACGCACTGCCCGGTGCCGGCCCTCGATGTGCTCGCGCTCACCGAAGACGGCGAGGGCCTCACCCCGCCCGCACGGCCGAAGCTCACCCGCGACGACATCGCGTCGGTGATCTACACCTCGGGCACCACGGGCACGCCCAAGGGCGTGATGCTCTCGCACGGGAACTTCACCACCCTGCTCGGCGCGCTCGCGCCGGTGTTCCCGCTGGGCGAGGGCGACCGCACGCTCAGCGTGCTGCCGTTGCATCACACCTTCGAGTTCACCTGCGGAATGCTCCTGCCGCTCTCCCGCGGCGGCGCCACGGTGTATCTCGACACGCTCAACGGCGACCGGCTCACCGAGGCCATGCGCGAGGCGAAGGTCACCGCGATGGTGGGCGTGCCCGCGCTCTGGCAGCTCCTGGAGCGACGAATTCTCCAGCAGGTGAAGGACCGCGGCGAGGCCGTGAGCGCGGCCTTCGACCTCGCGCTGGCGATGAACCGCACGCTGGGCCGCAGCGTGGGCTTCGACGTCGGCAAGGTGCTCTTCGGCGCGGTGCACGAGCGCTTCGGGGGCAAGCTGCGCTACCTGATCTCCGGCGGCGCGGCGCTGCCGAAGGAGACCGCGCAGCTCTTTCAGGGCATCGGGCTGCCGCTGGCCGAGGGCTACGGGCTCACCGAGGCGTCGCCGGTGCTCAGCGTGGCGAAGGCCAGCGTGAAGGCGAAGCCGGGCTCGGTGGGACCAGCGATCCCCGGGGTGGAGCTGAAGATCCTGAACCCCGACGCGAGCGGCGTGGGCGAGGTGCTGGCGCGCGGGCCCAACGTGATGAAGGGCTACGCCGACGACCCCGAGGCCACCGCGGGGGCCATCGACGCCGAGGGCTGGCTGCACACCGGCGAC
Source organism: Polyangiales bacterium (assembly GCA_044376155.1). Lineage (GTDB taxonomy): Bacteria > Myxococcota_A > Polyangia > Polyangiales > JAWKRB01. Next base: position 503 of record JBILLI010000792.1, on the reverse strand, counting down.
CTCGGATCGCTCGACAAGAGCAACCGCCTCACCCTCGTGGGGCGCAGCAAGGACGTCATCGTCAACGCCTCGGGCGAGAACCTCTACCCCGACGACGTCGAGCGCGCGCTGGGCGACGTCGACGGCGTGAAGGAGCTCGTGGTGCTGGGCATCGCCGACCCCAGGGGCGGCGAGCGCGCGGCGCTGCTCGCTGTTCCCGACACCGAGGGTCTGTCGGGCGAGGCCCGGGTCACTGCGCGCGACCACGCGATGAAGAGCCTTCGCGCGAAGCTGCGGGAGCTCCCGCCCGCGTGGCAGCCCGCGGTGGTGCTCCCCTACGACGCGGAGCTCCCGCGCACGGCGACGCGCAAGGTGAAGCGGGGCGCGGTGCGTCCGATCGTCGAGCGCCTGGTGAGCGCGAGCGCGCCGACCCGCGCGGCCGCGCAATCCGCGGGGATCACCCCGGTGCGCACGGCGGTGGCGGCGCTCGCGCGACGCGACGTCAGCACCCTCACCGCGGCGAC
>JBILLI010000143.1:0-12974 GCA_044376155.1 Polyangiales bacterium | reverse complement strand
CGCGCACCGACGAGGAGCGACGACGGCTCGCCGAGGCCGCCCGGGAGCTCGAGGCCGTGGGCGCGTTCCGCGAGGCCGCGCGGGGCTTCGACCTGCTCGACGACCGCGACGCCGTGGTGCGGGTGCTCACCCTCGCGGGCGACGTCGAGGGGATGGAGAAGCTCGTGGGCGACCGCGACGACGAGGAGCGGCGTGACATGCGCCGCCACGCCGCGATGGACTCCTTCGAGGGCCTCTGGGCCAGCGGCGACCGGGTGCGCGCCCTCGAAGACCTCCGCGTCTGGCTCGCCTCCAACCCCGAGGACCACGAGGCCCGCGCCGCCCACGACGACCGCGCCGCGCGGCTGCTCCGCGGGGGCGTGACCGACCTCCTCGTCGACGGCCGCCGCGTCACCGTGGTCTCGCGCCTGCCCGCCACCCTCGGTCGCGAGGGCGACGTGGCGCTGCGCGGCGCATCGGTGTCGCGGCTACACGCACGGGTAACCTGGCGCGACGGGGACTTCGTGCTCGAAGACGCCGGCAGCCGCGCGGGCACCACCCTCGACGGCCTGCCCATCGGCAGCGCGTTGCCCCTGCGCGAGGGCGCCACCGTGGGCCTCGGCGCCGACCTCGCGCTCCGCGCCGCGGTCACCGACGCGTCGATCACCCTCGAGGTCGAGCGGGGCATGGACCGCGGCCGCAGCCTGGTGGTCACCCGCGACGCGTGGACGACCCCGTTGGGGTCCCTGCGCTTCGGCGACGAGGGCCCCACGCTGATCCCCGACGCGGGCGTGCGCCTCAACGGGCAGCGGGTCGCCGTGCCCGTGGTGCTGGTGCGCGGCGATCGCGTGGAGCGTGGCGCCTCGACCCTGCGCGTGCTGGAACGAGGGGAGTGAGCGCACCGTGGGCGTGTGGAGCTTCTTTCGGGGACTGCTGAATCGCGACCCTCCCCCGGGCGACGAGCTCCTGCGCGACTCGCAACCCCCCGCGGCCCCCGCAGCACCCGCCGAGGCCGCGCCGAAGGACCCCGACGTCGTCGCCGAGCTCAAGCGCCTCACGCCCGCCGCCGCTGTGCGCCGCGCGATGGACGCGCTCGAACGCGCGACCTCGGCGGCGATGGCCGTGAGCATCGCCCGCTGGCTGCGCGAGAACGCCCTGCATCCCGACGTGCCCCCGGTGGACCGCGTGGGCCTCGCGGAATTCTTTCTGCGTCGCGGCGAGCCCGAGATGGCCGAGGCCCTGCTCACCTCGGTGGTGAACGCATCCCCCGACGTCGCCGCGCCCGCGCTCATGCGCCTCGGTGACCTCGTCGACGCGCGCGGTGACCACGAGGGCGCCGCCCAGCGCTACGAAGAGGTGCTCGCGCTGGACCTCGAGTACCCCGGCGCGCGGGAGCGCCACCGCCGCACGCGCCGACCGGTGCGCGCGGGCGTGGAGGGCGCGACGCTGCTGGCCCCCGACGCGCAGGTGGGCGTCGGCGCCTATGCGCTGCTGCGCGAGCTCGGGCGCGGGGGCGCGGGGGCGGTCTTTCTCGCGCGTGACCGGCGGCTGGAGCGCGAGGTGGCGCTGAAGATCTACCACCCCGCGGCGCGCGCCGACCGCAACGCGCGGCTCCGCGGCGAGGCCTGCGTGGCCGTGGAGTGCGCCTCCCCCGAGGTGGTGCGCGTGCACGACCTGCACGAGGAGGTCGGCGCGCTGGTGATGGAGTACGCCAGCGGCGGCGCTTTGCGTTCGAGGGTGACCCAGGGCGCCACCGTCGACGAGGCGCGGCGCTGGCTCACCGACCTCGCGCGCGCCCTCGCGGCCACGCACCGACGGGGGTGGGCGCACCGCGACGTGAAGCCGGGCAACGTGCTGCTCCGCGACGACGGGCGGGCGGTGCTCACGGACTTCGGCCTCGCGCGCCGCGTGGGCACGCCGACGCCCGCGCGGGAGGGCACGGCGGCGTACCTCCCGCCCGAGGCCAACGCGGTGGGCGTGGCCGATCCTCGAGGGGATGTGTACGCGTTCGGGGTGCTCGCCCGAGAACTCCGCGCCGAGCGCGATCCGGGGATGAAGGTCCTCGTCGACGCGTGCGTGTCGGCGGACCCTGCGCAGCGACCGGCCGACGGCGACGCGCTGCTGCGCGCCCTCACCGCCGCGCGTTGATGGGCAGGGCGCGGTAGAGCCCGCGGGCCGCGTCCACGGGCTCGAAGCGCAGGTCGGGGCGAGGAGAGGGGTACGGGCGCCCGATGGGCTGCAGCACGAACACCGGGCGGCCCTCGGCCCACCAGCGGGTCATCACCGCGCGGGCGTCGGCCCAGTCGAGGGACTCGTAGAGGTCGAAGTAGTTCACGTCGTGGGTGGCGCGGAGGCCCAGCGCGGGATCGATCTCGGGCGCGAAGCCCACCAGCGCGAAGCGGCGCGGGAGGCTGCGGGCGAGGCCGTCCATCAATCGCTGGCTGTCGTCGCGGTTGCGCACCGACTCGCGCACGTCGACGGCCGCGGTGACCGCGAAGCCCGTGGCGAAGGCGGCCGTGACGGCGATCGCCGCGAGGCCTGCCCCGCGCCGCCCGTGCACCCGCGCGAGCGCGAGGAAGGCGCCTGCCGAGACCAGCAGCGTGCCGCGCAGGAGAAGCACTCGCCGAGGCATCGCGAGGTCGTCGGGGAAGCGCCAGAGGTACGCGGTGAGGCAGAGGGCGAGGGTGATCCCGAGGGCGAGGTGCGCGCGACGCCAGGGCAGCGCGTGCGTGGCCATCACCGACAGCGCCGCGAGCATCGGCAGCGCGGGGGTGAGGTAGCGCAGCGAGAGGAAGGGGTAGCCGAGCGCGAAGGCCATGGGCAGGTTCGCGCGCAGCGCCAGGGACGCGAGCAGCGCCGCGCACGCGACGCCCACGAGGAGGGCCGCGCGTCGGTCCGCGGCGCGCGGGGTCGCGGCGCCCGCGAGGGTGGCGAGCAGCAGCGCGGGGGTGCACTGCAGCGCCGCGCGCACCGCGAAGGGCCCGAGGAACGCGCCAGGGCCGTCGGCCGGGCGCCAGAACGAGTAGCCCAGGGTGAAGCGCGAGACGTCGACCGTGAAGGCCCACGCGAGCGCGGCGATGGCCGTCACGCGGTCGCGCAGCAGCGACGGGACCGACAGCGCTCCGAGCGCCAGCACCGCCACCGCGAGGGTCGCGCCGCGGGAGCGTCGGGCGGTCCACGCGGCGCAGAGGGACACTCCCGCCCAGAGCAGCGCGGGCGCGGCCGACTTCAGCATCGCGCCGATGCCCTGCTGGTCGAGCCCCGTCTCGGCGCAGCTTCGCCAGACGCAGGGGCCGTACGACACCGGGTTGAGGCTGCCGAAGCGCACGGCGTTGAGCGCGGCCACGGGAACGACCACCGCGAGCGCGCCGAGGGTGGCCCACGCGCCGCGGCGCAGGCTCTCCCGGGTGGGCACCGCACGTCGCAGGGGCGACGCGTCGTCGGACCGCGGCCAGACGTAGAGCGCGGCGAGGACCGCGGCCACCATGGGGGAGCCGAGGGGGTGGGCGCCGACCGCGAGGCCCGCACAAAGCCCTGCGCCCCAGGCAGATCGACGCACTTCGGGTGGGCTCGTCGCCGCGAGGGAGGCCAGCGCGAGGTCGACGCAGCCGGTGATGCCGAGGAGCATCACGGGGTAGGGTGAGGTGTCGAAGGCGACGGTGGAGAGCGGGGTCGCGGCGAGGGTGACCCACGCGGCGGCGGCGCCCGCGGGGGCGCTTCGGGTGAGCCTGCGGGTGAGGCGCGCCACGAGCAGCGCGAGGGCGCCGAGGAGCAGCACGTTCGCGGCGACCACGAGGCGCGTGCCGCCCACGAGATAGATCGGTGCGGCGGCGTAGGGGAACACCGGGGGGAGGGCGCCCCAGAGGCGTCCGCCGTGGTGGTTGTTCCAGCGCGCCTGCAGCGCGCGGTGCTCAGCGACAGGGCCGTTGGTGGTGATGGGCAGACCGCGCCGGGAGATCCCGTCGATCATCTCCAGATAGGTGCGGTTGTCGACGCTCTGCGGCGAGGTCCAGCGCGCGCGGAGGGCGCCCAGCGCGACGAGCGCGAGCAGCGCGGCCAGGAGCACGGTGGAGGATCGCGGAGGAGACGCGGCGTCGCGCACGGAAGGGCGGCGACGGTAGCACGGCGAAATCTCCGCTCAGAACATCCCGAACCAGCGCGACCACAGAAGGAAATACATCCCCTGCGCGACGGCCATCACCAGCAGCAGCGCGGTCATCGGGGCGGGCCGCCGCGCCATGGTCCAGCCCAGGGGCAGGAAGGCCGGCCAGCACGAGGCCGAGAAGCGCCCGAGGCCCATGAGCCCCGATTGCCAGTACAGCGCCATGAGCAGCAGCGCGTAGGGCGCCAGCGGCCGCCACGCGCGCCGGGCGAGGAGGGCCACCGCGCCGACGCCCGGCACCAGCGACCAGAGCACGTAGGTCGCGAGCACGGGTTCGGTGCGCGGCCGCCCGTCGCGGAACGCCTCGGCCACGCTCCACCACGCCCGCACCCGCCAGAACCCCGTGTCGCATTGCGTGCGCCACACCGCGAAGGCCCAGGGGTCGCCCCAGCGGAGCTTGCAGTACAGCGCGTAGGCCAGCACCCCGAAGGGCGGTAGCAACAGCGCGAGCGCGTCGCGGTGGAGCAGCAGGGCGCGGGGCGAGGTCCCGCGGGCGCGCACGAGCAGCGAGAGCAGGGTGGCGCCGGCGAGGAGGTCGACGTGGCGGGTGGCGCATCCCAGGGCCAGCGCGAGGCCCGCGGCGACGAAGCGCGAGGTGAGCGCGAGGTGCACCGCGAGGGCCGCGAGGCACAGGGCCATCGACTCGGCGTAACCCGCGGCGTGAAAGAACGTGAACGGAAAGGCCGCCCAGAGCAGCACCGCGTTGCGGGCCGCGACCCGCCCCCCGAGGCGCGCGAAGACCGCGTGGGCGAGCACCAATGCGAGGGCGCCGAAGGCGTTGGCCAGCCCGAGCACGGCGTACACCGCGGGGATCCCCGTGAGGCGGTGCAGCGCCCCGGCCGCCATCGGGAAGAGCGGGAACACGGGCGACTCCGAGGGGTGGGCGTACCCGCGGACGGCGAGGTTCACGTACATCCCGCAGTCCCAGCGGCAGAGGCCCGCGAGCGCGGCGGGCAACGCGCTGTCGGTCACCGGCGTGGGGATCACCGCGAAGGGCGTGCGGATCACCGTCGGTCCGAAGGTCGCGATGCCCAGCAGCGCCGCGCGGTGCGCCGCGAAGACCGCGAGGGGAAAGCCCGCGCCCTGCCAGAGGGTCGCGCGCGAAGGGATCGGCAGAGGCGGCGTCACGGGGCGGGGGACCATAGCCCGGCGGGCCGCGCGAGGGGGTCACCCGCAAGCCGCGAACGTTCGCCGCATGGGCGCGCGCAGGCGATACTCTGTGCCCCGATGACGGCTCCGGTCCCTCCGCTGATTCTCTCCGCGCGCGCGCTCCGATGGTTTCTGGGCGGGGTCACGCCCGACGCGTTGCCCACCCTCGACGCGGCGCAGAAGACCCTGCGCGAGCGCGCGCGTGTGGCCCTCGCCCTGGGGGACCAGTGCGCCGCGGGGGAGCTCCCGGGCGCCGCGGGCCTCGACGAGGACGCGCCCGCCCAGGCCGTGTCGCTCTACCGCGAGGCCACGCGCTGGGCCCTCGCGGCTGCACGTGATGTCTCCGCCGACGCCGACCTCGGCGCGCGCCTCGACGCGCAGGCTGACTCGCTCCGTCGTGCCGTGGGCGAAGAGGTGTTCTCCCAGGGCCGCCGCGCGTTGGTCGATCGCACCACCGACGAGACCTTCGCGCTGCCGCGGGAGACCCAACGCGACGACGCCGCGCACGCCGGGGCCGTGGCCCGTGCCCTGGTCGAGGCGCTGCACCTGCGGGAGACTGCGCTGCGCGGGGCGGCGACCCGCGGCGGGGGGATGCTGGTGACCGTGCTGGCGCTGTTGGTGGCGGTCCCGGCGGGGCGCGCGGCGATGCGCGAAGACCTCGCGGCCCGGGCCACCTGGCGCGCGAGCAGCGCGGCCGAGGCGCTGCCGCTCGCGGGCCGCGGCGCGAGCCCGACGGGCGGGGCCGCGATGTTCTTTCACACCGCGCCGGAGAGCGCGCCGTGGGTGCAGCTCGATTTCGGCGCGCGCGTCGCGCTGCACAAGGTCGACGTCGAGAACCGCGTCGACTGCTGCGGCGAGCGCGCCGTGCCCCTGGTGATGGAGCTCAGCTCCGACGGCGCGGCGTGGACTGAGGTGGCCCGCCGCGCCGAGCCCTTCGGCACGTGGACCGTGGACCTCCCCGCGCGCGAGGTCCGCTACCTTCGCCTCCGGGCGATGCGCGTGACCTCGTTACACCTGCACGCGATTCGCGCGCACTGACCCCCCGCGGTCAATCCTCGCCGCGGTCGAGCAGGCGCAGGCCCTCGCTGCCGTGAAAGACCTGCGACGCGCCGTCGTCGAAGACCACGCGCATGCCGCCGTCATCACCCACCGTGACGGCCACGCCCTCGCGCTCACCCGCGCGCACGCGGCGGCCGAGGCTGAGGCAGCGGTCGTTCACCGCGCGCACCACCGCGTCGCTGTCGCCCGCGTCGAGGGCCTCGAAGCGCGCCTCGAAGCGGGTCAGCAGGGCGGCGAGCACCTCGCGGCGGGAGAGGTCGCGCCCGAGCTCCGCGGCGAGGGTGGTGGCGCGGCCGGCGAGGTCCTCGGGGGGCCGCGGGCCGCGCACGTTGAGCCCCACGCCCACCACCACGTGCTGAAAGCGATCGCCGCGCAGGGCGCCTTCGACGAGCACCCCCGCGAGCTTGCGCTCGGCCACGAAGACGTCGTTGGGCCACTTGATGCGCGCGTCGAGGTGAGGCGCCACGGCGTCGACGGCCTCGGCCACGGCGAGCCCCACGGCCAGCGGGAGCAGGGCGAGGTCACGCGCGAACGCGTTGGGGCGCAGCACGATGGACACGTAGAGGCTCGCGCCAGGCGGGGAGTGCCAGCGGCGACCGAGGCGGCCGCGACCCGCGGTCTGCGCGTCGGCGACGAAGGTCATCCCGTGCGGCGCGCCGCGGGCGGCGGCCTCGCGGGCGTCGTCGTTGGTCGAGGCGGTCTCGGCGACGAGGGAGAGCGCGCGCCCGAGGACGCGGCACGCGGGGGGGGCTACGAAGCCGTCGAGGTCGTCCACGCGCCGGTGAGCTCCAGGTCGAGGCCGATGTCGATGGCGCGGGCGCCGTGGGTGAGGGAGCCCACGGAGATGACGTCGACGCCGAGGCGCGCGAGGCGCTCGATGCGGTCGAGGGTCACGCCGCCCGACACCTCGATGACCGGCCGGAGCGCTGCGGACGAGACCCGCCGCAGGGCCTCGGCCACGCCGTCGTCGTCGAAGTTGTCGAGCATCACCACGTCGGCGCGGGCGCTCAGGGCCTCGTCGAGCTCGTCGAGGGACTGCACCTCGCACTCCACCCGCATGGTGTGCGGCGCGTGGGCGCGGGCGCGCTCGATGGCGGGGCGCACGCCGCCGCAGACGGCGACGTGGTTGTCCTTGATGAGCACCGCGCTGCCGAGGTCGTTGCGGTGGTTGTGCGCGCCGCCCATGCGCACGGCGTAGCGCTCCAGCGCGCGGAGGCCGGGGGTGGTCTTGCGGGTGTCGGTGATCCGCGTGGCGCAGCCCGGAGGGACGCGCGAGGAGAACTCGCGCGCGCGGGTGGCGGTGCCGCACATGCGCTGCAGGAGGTTCAGCGCGACGCGCTCGGCGGTGAGCACCCCGTGGGCCGAGCCCTGCACCCGGGCCACGACGTCGCCGGGCGAGAGGGCGTCGCCGTCGGCGCGGAGCAGCTCGAAGGTCACCCGCGGGTCCACGCGGTGGAACACGTAGGCGGCCACCCCGATGCCCGCCAGCGCGGCGCGCTCGCGGGAGACAAACGCCCCGCGGGCCAGCGCGTCGGCGGGGATCACCGCGCGGGTGGTGACATCGCCCGAGGCGAGGTCTTCGGCCAGGGCCACGTCAACGATGCGGGCGAGCTCCACCGGGGAGAGCTCCGCGGGCGAGAGGAGGTGCATGCGCGCCGAGATAACACTCCGCGGGACGCAAGGAAACGACACGCCCGCGCGGGGAACTTGTGCCGCCCCCGGGGGAACGTCCTAGCCTCACGGACAGGTCATGGTGCAACTGCGAGCCACCCTGCGCGCCCTCGCGCTCTCGGCGGTCGCCCTCGCTTCGCGGGGGGCCGCGGCGCAGGACCGTTGGCGCGAGCCCTACCCCGGCGTGCGTCACCTGCACCGCCGCGCGGGCCTCTTCGACTACCACCTCTTGCGCGTCGACCTCGCGGCCGCCCGCCCGCGCTTCGTCAGCACCGACGAGGGCTTTCTCGACCCCCGGGTGCAGGGCGCCCCGCGGACCTGGCGAACCACCTCGGATTTCGCCCGCCACGTGGGCGCCGACGTGGCGGTGAACGCGAACTACTTCGACATCCGCCACGGTCGCTTCGGCACCTGCGGCCTGGCGATGTCATCGGGGCGGGTCTGGCGATCGAGCTACGCCGACCGGCGTCTCGACTGCGACTGGTCCCTGGGCTTCGGCGCGCATGGGCGGGTGGCGGTGTTCGACTCTCGCGAGAAGGTCCTGGGCCCCGCGCCCTTCGCGTGGATCACCGAGGCCGTCACGGGCTCGCCCCGGGTGCTCGCGAACGGCGAGGTGCTGCGCTACACGCACCCCCGCCACGCGCTGCAGCGCAACCCCCGCACGCTCCTCGGCGTCGACGCCGACCGCCGCACGCTGTTCGTGATGATGGTCAACGGCCGCGAGGGGCGGAACCAAGGCATGACCTGCCCCGAGGCCGCCGCGGCGATGAAGAATCACGGCGCCGCCGACGCCGTGAACCTCGACGGCGGAGGCTCTTCGGCGCTCTACGTGCGCGCCGAGGGTGGCCTCGTGAGCCACCCCGCCGATGGCATGGAGCGGGGCGTCGCCAACCACCTCGGGATCGTCTTCGGCGACCCCGCGGGCGACCCCGCGCCGGTGCCCGAGGTGATCGATCCTCCTGCGCCGCAAAGGCCCGTGCGCGTCGAGGCCCCCGTGCAGGTCGCCCGCGCCGAGGCCGTGACACCCCCCGCGCCGGTGGTGATGCGCGCGGGCTGCGCGGTGAGCGCGCCTACGACCTCGGGCCTCGCGGGTCTCTGGATCGTCGCGCTCAGCGCGGGAGCTCGGCGATTCCGAGGAGCCCGGCGACGGTCGCGCGGTAGCGCGTGAAGGGCACCGGCGCGTCGAGGGCGGCGCCGGCCTCGACCCGACCCGGCGCGCGCACGAAGAGCGGCACGGCGCGGTCGTAGAGGTAGGGCGAGCCGTGGCTCGCGCCGAAGCCCACGGTGTAGCCCGCGTCGAAGAACGCGCCCGCGCGGGCCTGCACGTAGAGCGTGGCGCCGCTGTCGCGAGGGATCGATCGGCAGATGAGCGCCTCCACCGCCTCGCCCTCTGGGCAGGTGTCGGGCACGGTCTCGGCGTCGACCACGCGCTCCACCTCGGGGTGGTTACGGAGCTGACGGGTCAGCGCTTCGCGCAGCGTCGCGCGTCGGGGGGCGGGCAGCGCGCGGGCCTCGGGGGTGAGGTAGACGTAGGGATCGACCACGCCGAGCACCCAGGCGCCCGGGCCGATGGCGGTCACCGCGGCGGCCTGGAGCTCGGGGCCGAGCGCGTCGGGGTCGAGGCGCGAGGGCGGCGTGCAGCCGCGCTCCCAGGGGTTCGGCGCGCCCTCGCGGCACCACGGGCGCGCGCCATCGCGGCCGATCACCTCGGGCAGCGGGGTCATGCCGTGATCCCCCGAGAGCACCAGGGACCATCCCCGCTCGCCCACCGCCGCGTCGAGCTCGCGAAAGAAGCGCGCGAGGGAGGCGTCGAGGCGACGGAGCTGATCCCACGCCTCCCAGGAGTCGGGGCCGAAGACGTGGCCGATGTAGTCGTTGGATGAGAGCGACACCGCGAGCAGCATGGGGTGGCCCGGGCGACGGGCCTCGCGCGCCGCGGCGAGGGCGACGCGGAGCACGGCCTCGTCGCCGAAGGGCGACGCGCGGAGGGCGCCGTGGGGGCGACGTGAGCTCGCGAAGCTGTGCGGAAAGGTCGTGCCCCAGCCGTCGAGGTCGCCCTCGCCGGGCTGCGCGTCGGGGGTCGCGGCGTGGTCGCGCACCCACGGGGCGTCGAGGAGGGTCCAGGCCGCGGGGCGCGCGGCGGTGATGGCCTCGGCGCCGCCCGGGCCCACGGCCCACGCGGGGAAGCGCGACGAGAACGCGGTGGACGTGACGAAGCTCCCGCGGCGCGGGTCGAACCAGAGCGTCGCGTCGGGGTGTCGCCCGCCGCCGAAGATGGCGCCGCGGTCCTTGAGCGAGACGCTCACGATGACGGCGTCGGGCGCGCGGGCGCGGAGCGCGTCGGCCACGGTCTCAACCCGCAGGCGCGCGATGGACGACGACGTGGCGTCGGTGACCTCGGCGGGCGTCACGAGGTGGGCGCTGGGATCATCGAGGATGGAGTCGCGACCGCCGCGCGCGTTGGGCAGCTCGTTCGCGAGGATGCCGCTCTCGCGCGGGGCATGACCCGTGAAGAGCGACGAGTGCCCCGGGGCGGTGTCGGTGGCGGCGTGGAGGTATCGGAGCTGTCGGTGCCAGGTCCCTTCGCGGCGCAGCCGCGCGAAGCCGCCGTCGTCGGGCAGCATCGGGATGCGCTCGGCGACCATCCACGCAGGGAACTGGTCCACGACCATGCTCACGACGAGGGGCGCGTCGGGCGCGCGGGGGGTTGACGGGGTCGGGGGCTGCGTCGACGCGCAGGCCGAGAGGGTGATCGCGAGGAGGGCGCCGCGGGTTCTCACGGGGCACGGTGTGTAGCAGACATCCCGCGCGGCGCGGGCGGCGACCGGGTGTCAGAACCGGCAGTAGTTCGGGCAGCTCGACACGTCGAAGAAGGTCGTGCCCGCGCCGCACGCGCTCTGGTTCTCGGGCGCGCAGCGGTTGTTGAACGGGGTCGGGCCGCGGCACACCTGTCGCCGCCCGCCCGCGCCGACGGGGCACTGCGCGTTCGCGCCGGTGCAGCGACACCGCCCCGTGACGCCGCCGCCGCCGCAGGGGATCGCCGACGCGGCCTCGCAGATCCCCGTCGCGCAGCCCATGTTGCAGCCGCCGCAGTGCGAGGGATTCGTCGCGGTGTCGACCAGGCCGCCGCCGCAGCAGCGGAGCGAGGGGCCGAGGCCCGCCTGGGTGCCGTCCGGGGAGACGGCGTGACGGCAGGTCCCGCCGGCGCACGCCGCGGTCACGCAGAGGTTCCCTGTGGCGTCGCAGGTGTTGCCGGCGCAGCACGGCTGTCCGTTGCCGCCGCAGCTCACGCAGCGCCCGCCGGTGCACGCCGTGCCCGTGTTGCAGAAAAGCGTGAGGCAGCACGGTTGACCAGCCGCGCCGCAGGGTACGCACCGCGCGCTGGAGCAGGTCAAGCCGCTGCCGCAGCCCTGGCCGCAGCAGGGCTGTCCGTTGCCGCCGCACGCCACGCAGGCGCCCGCGCTGCAGGTGTTGCCCGTGCTGCAGGTGTTGCCCGCGCAGCAGGGCTGGCCGCGTCCCCCACATGCGACGCAAGTACCTGCAGCGCAGGCGGATCCGTCGTTGCACGCGCCGTTCGCGCAGCACCGCTCCCCGCGTGCGCCGCAGCCGCCGCACACGCCTCCGACACACGCCCCGATGGAGCACGCGTTGCCCGAGCAGCAGGGCTGCCCGTCGCCGCCGCACGCCACGCAGGCGCCCGAGGTGCAGCGCGCATCGCTCACGCACAGGTCCATGGCGCAGCAGGGCTGCCCGGGGGTGCCGCAGAGGGTGCAGACGGCGACGTAGCACACGCCTCCATCCGTGCAGCGCTCGGACCCCGGGCAGCACGCCTCGCCCTGTCCGCCGCAGGAGGATCGGGGCACGTCGGGCGCGTCGACGACATCGGGCGTGTCGACGACATCGGGCGCGTCGACGACATCGGGCGCGTCGATGGTCTCAGGGACGTCGGGCGCGTCCATGGGATCGGGGACATCGGGCGCGTCGACGGGCTCGGGGGTCGAGACCTCGCGGCGGGGCACGTCCGCCGAGAAGGCCGGGATCATCGCGCGGACGATGGGCTCGCAGCCGTTGGGGCCGCAGGTCTCGTCGGCGCCGCAGCCCGCGCGGTTCTGGGGGTCGCGGCACCGCGAGGCGAGAAAGAGATCGAGAAAGAGCGTCTGCTCGCGCTGAAAGCTCACCGTCGCGAAGGTGCTGAAGGTGTCACCGCCGGGCAGCAGCGCGCGGGCTTCGACCTCAAGGCGTCGCGCGTCGTCGGCGTCGCCCGGGACCACGCCGAGCGTGCCGGGGAGGGTGAGCGCGCCCGCGGTGAGGTCGTAGGACTGCTCGAAGCTCGGGGCCGTCGCGCCCTCGCGGCGCAGGGTGACGAACACGCCCTGGAGTTCCGTGCCGGGCGCGAGGTCGCTGTCGACGCGGAGCACGATCTGCGTCGCCGGGCGGTTGCATGACGCCAGCAGCGCGAGGGCCAGCAGCGCGCGCCGGGCAATCTTCACGGGGACCAGCCCGGGAGCGCGCCCCGGTCCACGGGCTCGCAGCCGCGACGACCACACGAGGATCGGTCGTCGCAGCGCGTCGCGCCGTCGAGGCAGGCGCGGGCGAGGAAGAGATCCAGCCGCGTGGCCTCGTCGGCAGTGGGACGGGCGAGCGCGCGCAGCGAGAGCCGCTCGGTGGCGCCCCGGCGGGCGGTGACCGTCACCTCCAGCGGGCGCAGGTCGTCGGGGTCGCGCGCGACCACGGTGAGGGTCCCCGGGAAGCGAAAGCGGTTGGAGCGCAGGTCGTACTGCACGTCATGGGCGGGCGCGCCGACGGCGCCCTGACGTCGCACCACCACCCGCACGGTGTCGACGTCGGTGACCGGGGTGAGGTCGGTGTCGAGCACCACGACCACCTGGGTGAGCGGCGAGACACACGCGCCGCACGCCAGGAGCACGGTCAGCGCGCGGGCGGGGATCACCAG
>JBILLI010000791.1:0-3564 GCA_044376155.1 Polyangiales bacterium | reverse complement strand
GCACGACATCTTCGGGAAATTCCCCGAATTCGTACCGAGGTGAGCGGGCGGTGCAACCGCATTTCTCGGGCGATCACCCAGGGCGTGTCAGGACGTCAGAGCCTGCAGCTCGGCCCGACGCCCGTCGTGCAGTGGACGCCCACCCCCGTGGTCGATGTGTCCCTCGGCTACTACGGGCAGTGTGTGATCGACCACGTGGGGGACCTCTACTGCTGGGGAGCCGGAGGCCGGGGTCACCTCGGGCTGCCGTCGTCGGAGTGGCTCGCTCGGCATGAGTACTTCACCCCGAGGCGGGTGGTCGGGCTGTCGCAGGTGCGGCAGGTGCAGTTCAACCGCTACGAGGTCATGGCGCTGACCGCCGACGGGACGCTCTGGGCGTGGGGGCCGTTGGGGCGGGGGATCGACGTGGCGGGGCCGTATGAGACCTGTCCCGACGCGCGCTTCGGGACGTGTGTGAACACGCCCTCGCGGGTGATGGGGGTGCGTGACGTGGTGAACTTCGCGGCGTGTCATGGCGACGGGTACTGCGCCGTCACGCGCGAAGGCCGGGTGTTCTGCACCGGCAATCGCTCGGGAGACGGCACCGCCCGGGTGAGGTACTCCCCGGTCGAGGTGCGCTGGGAGTGAGGCGCAAGAGGACGCCGCGGGAGCCCTGGGGAGGTGCTGGCCGCGGGCGCCGCTGCGCCTCCGTCGAGGCCCATGACGTCGGCGTAGTTCCACGTGCGTGGGCCAGCGCGGACCCACCCGGATCTACCGACACCTCCTGCGCGTCACCCGCCGCTGAGCCCCGCGCGGAGACGGGCGCAACCCGTGTATGTTCCGCCCATGCGTCTCGGACGGATCTCTTTCGGGCTGCTCGCCGCCCTCGCCCTGGGCTGCGGCGCGAGCAACAACAACAATGGCACGGGCGCCGACGCGAGCGCGTCCGACGCGGTCCTCGCCGACGTGACCGTGCTCGGCGGGCAAGACGCCCCCCGCGCGGACGCGACCGCCCCCCGCGACGCCGCCCGCGACGCTGGCGCGCCCACCGACCTCCCGCTCTCCACCGCGGGCAACGCCTGCACCGGCGACACGCAGTGCACGGGCGGGCTCACCTGCGACACCGACGCCCCCGGGGGATCGTGCACCAACGCCTGCACCGACAACCCCAGCGCGGCCAACGAGCAGGCGCAGTGCGGCGGACGCGGCTCCACCTGCCTCACCTTCGACGAAGACCCCGCCACCGCGGAGCCCTACTGCACCCGCGCGTGTGACCCCAACGCGCGCACCGAGAGCGCCGGCGCCTGCCGCACGGGATACATGTGCACGGGCTTCTGGTTCTGGCGCGCCAGCGGCGAGCCCGACACCCCCGGGTGCATCACCTTCTGCGACAACGACAGCCAGTGCCCCGGCTCGCGCTGCAACCCCCGCACGGGCTTCTGCGCCGCCGACGGCGTGGTCACCACCCGCCGCGCCGACGGCGAGCCCTGCGACCCCGCGCGCGTCAACGACAACGACGAGAGCCTCGACTGCCGGGGCTTCTGCGTGCAGTCCACCGACAACCGCGCGCATGGCGTGTGCGCCTCGGAGGTGAACCTCCGCACCACCCGCGCGTGCCCCGACAACCCCACGGCCATTCAGCCCCTCGCGTACTACGACGAGAACGACATGCTCGTCGACGGCAGCGGGATCTGCGCGTGGCGCACCTGCGCCACCAGCAACGACTGCACGGCGCCCCTGCGCTGCATCGACCCGGGCGATGGGGATCCTCCCTACTGCGACTGGCCCGAGGCCGGCACCGAGGTGCGCGCCGACGGGGGCGCCCCCACCGACGCCTCCACACGCGACTGAGCCTTGCCACGACGCGCGGCGCGGGGTGATACCCACACCCCATGAACCGTCGTGAAGTGATCGTCGCGGGCGCCGCGACCTCCCTGGCCCACCTCGTCTCCGTCGTCTCGGGCTGCGCCGCGCAGACCGCGAACGCCCCGAGCACCCTCCCGACACCCCCCGCGGGCGACGCCCGGGCCGCCCTCCAGCGCGCCGCCGCGGAGTGCGTGCGCGCGGGCGAGGCGTGCCTCTCGCACTGCATCCGCAGCCTCTCCAGCGGGAGCACGATGATGGCCGCGTGCGCCGCCAAGGCCCGCGCGATGCTCGCGATCTGCCGCGCCGTCGAGACCCTCGCCACCACCGACTCGGCCCACCTCCCGGCCCTCGCGCGCATCTGCGCTGCGGCCTGCACCGAGTGCGCCGAGGCCTGCGGGGCCCACGCGTCGCACCACGCCGAGTGCGCCGAGTGCGAGCGCGCCTGCCGCGCCACCGTGGCCGCCGCGCAGGCCGTCGCGGGCTGATCGCGCCCAGCCCGACGGTGTGAGAGACTCCGCGGTGAACCCCTCCTCGCGGAGCGCACGCCATGCTGGTCTTCGGCAATCGCCTCTATGGAAAGCTCCTCCAGTGCGGGGAGTCGTACGTCGCCACGTGGTTCTTTCATGTGTGGTTCATCCCGCTGATCCCGCTGGGGTCGGCGGTGGTGCTGCAGCCCCTGGAGGGCAACCAGGTGCAGACGGTGAAGACCTCGCTGCAGTGGCGCTCCGTGGGCCTCGCGTACCTCCGCGGGTGGAGCGTGTTTCTGCTCCTGCATGGGCTGCTCAACTGGGTCGAGAACACCCCGGATGACCCCTCGCTCTACGGTCCGGCGGTGTCGGCGCTGGCCGTGGTGTTGGGGGTGCTGGGCTTCTTCGTGCTCGGCCGCACCGACGCGGCCACCCGCGCGCGCCTGGAGCTCTACCGCGAGGTCTTCGGCTACCCCGTGGACCTCGCGCTCCTCGGCCCCGCGGCCGATGCCGTGGCCGCCGCGGTGCATGAGCGCCTCGTGGCCTTCGGCCGCACCACGGCGATGAACTACCGGGTGATGTACGACCCCGCGACGCAGTGGGGCCTCATCGCGCTCGACCCCTCGATGACCGACCGGGGCTTTCTCGTTCACGCGATGGGCCTCGCGCGCATCGAGCGCAGCCGCGCGCAGGGCGAGGCTCGTGCGGCCCTCGACACCCTGCACGACCAGATCTGGACGCGCCTTCAGGGCCTCCACGCCGCGCCCGCGACGGCCTGGGCGCCGCCCGCGGCCCACCCCTGAGGCGATGCCTCGCAGCCGCAGCCTCGCCGACCTCGCGCGCACCTGGATCCCCTTCGGCGCGGTGCCCGAGCTCGCGCCCGACGCGCTGCATGCCGCCCTCGACGTCGACGACGCGCCGGTGATCCTCGACGTGCGGAGCGAGGCCGAGTTTCACCTCGGGCACATCCGCACCGCGCGGCACGTGCCCCTCGCGGGCTTCGAGGCGGCGCTGGATCTGCTCGCGCTCGACCCCGCGCGGCCGGTGGTGGCCATCTGCCTCTCG
This sequence comes from Polyangiales bacterium, assembly GCA_044376155.1. GTDB lineage: Bacteria > Myxococcota_A > Polyangia > Polyangiales > JAWKRB01. Next base: position 187 of record JBILLI010000791.1, on the reverse strand, counting down.
GCGCACCGCAGCGTTCCCGCCGTGCGCATCCTGCGGGCGCGGGGATTCGCGCGCGCCGCGCAGCTCCGCGGGGGGATGCTCGCGTGGTGGCGGGCGGGTCTCCCCACCACGCGCGACGCGGGCTGACCACCAGCCCATTCAAGGTCTCACCGAAGTCGCTGTGGTGGGGCCCCAACCCCCAACCCAT
>JBILLI010000790.1:0-3574 GCA_044376155.1 Polyangiales bacterium | reverse complement strand
CCTCCGTCGCGTTGCGGGGATCGGCCGCGGCGCCTCCGTGCGCGGGCACGCTGCCTGCTGAGAGCCTCGGCGCAGACCTCCGGGGGTTCGTCGGAGGCCCCGCCAGCGTCGAGGTCGTCCGCGAGGGCGCGCGCATCACTGCGCGTCTCCGCACGACCGCCGCCGACGCGTCACCGCGCTGAGCGAGGTCAGCTCGGGGGCCAGGAGAGCGAGCGCCCGCCGAGCAGGTGCACGTGCAGGTGATGCACGGTCTGCCCTCCGTGGTTGCCGGTGTTGATCACCGTGCGGTACCCGCCGGCGGCGATGCCCAGTTCGACGTCGAGGCGGGCCACGGCGCGCATCGTGTGACCGAGCAGGACGGCGTGCGTGTCGTCGGTGTCCGCGAGGGAGGCCACGTGCACCCTGGGGATCACCAGGACGTGCGTGGGGGTCTGCGGGTTGATGTCGCGAAAGGCCAGGACGTGTTCGTCCTCGAAGACGATGCCCGCGGGGATCTCTCGGGCGACGAAGCGTGGCGGTGGTCGCGTCGGGGTGTTTCACCGAGGCGATGCGAACGTGCGCCGACGCGCGCCTCACTCCGTGCGTCCCTGCTGATCGCAAGCCACGCGTCCTTCCACCGCGCGGCTCTCCTCATTCCGGTCGGTCGCGCTGCCTGAGTTCCTTCACCGCGCCGCTCTCCCCGCTGCGGTCGCCACCGGTGTGTCGCGGGATCACCGTGCTTCAACGCGGCGTGCGACGGGACGGCGCGCAATCCATGAAAGTGGGCTGCGTGTGTCGTAACCGCTTGGGACGCAGAGGCTCTTGGCGACCGCACGGGCCGCGCGGGCAGTGTCCACGTGGGCCGCGTGGCGTGTCGGCAGGGGGGGACGCACGGGCCGTGGCCGGGAGGATTTCAGCGAGCGCGACGCCGTGGAGGACCGCGAGGAACGCGGCCGCGCGTGTGGTGGGCGACGTCGTGGCGGGACGCCGTGATCTCACCCGCGGGGGACGCGGGCGCGCGGGTCGGGGGCGACGACGTGGTGGCGGGACGCGGTGATCTCATCCGGGGGGGACGCGGGCGGGAGGGAGGGGGCGCTGATCGGCGCGAGGGGGGGGTGTCTTATCCCCTCGGCGCGCCCGCGTCGCAGCCGCATGGGCCGACGACATTGCCAGGGCTACAGACCGCGATGCCCGGCGTTGACAGGTCACAACGACAGGGGACGTACCCCCAGGGAGGGCACCCAAAGCCCGGGTCCACGAAGGGCACGTCGAAGACGGCGGCATCCGGGGGCGTTGCATGATCGATGGGGTGAGCCACGTCCGGGGGGGCGACACGATCGATCACGGCGGCGAGATCTACCGGGGCCTGCGCGTCGGTCTGCGGCGGCACGACCGCGCGATCGCCACACGCGAACAGCCCGAGGATCGTCACAGCCAGAAGGCGCTTCATGGGTCACAGGGTTACCACCTCGGGAAGCTCCGCCGGGCTCGGGCCCTCAGCGGCACCCCATTCAAGGTGCCGTCGGGACCCTCGCGAGAACTCCGGGGTTCGCCCGACGATCCCAAACAACGCGGAGAGCCCACGCACCGAGCCTGGCGCTGAACCACGACCTCCTCGTGTGCGCGAGGGCCTTTGCGACACCTTGAAAGGGGTGGCCCTCAGCGGTTCATGGCGAGCTCCGCAGGGGGTTGGCGCGCAGCCGGGCTGCGCGGTCCTCGACTCACTCGTGGACTGCCGGCGTGGCGGCGGTGGCGTCGGCGCGTGCGCGGAGGCGATGCGAACGTGCGCCCTCACCGCGCCCCTCGCGGCCGCGATCCCCGCGCTCTTCTCTCGCGCCCCTCTCCGCGCTCCGGTCGGCCGCGACCCACGCGCTCTTCCACGGCGGCGCGACGCGCTCATCGAGCGGCGGAACGAGGACCGATCAGCGCGGCGCGGCGGCGTCGAGCCCGGCCAGCGTGTGGAGCGCCGGACCGGTGAGCCGGTGGACCGTCCATTCGTCGAGCGGCGTCGCGCCGAGGGCGCGGTAGAACGCCAGGGCAGGCGCGTTCCAGTCGAGCACCGACCACTCGAAGCGGTGGCAGCCGCGCTCGATGGCGATGCGCGCGAGCGCCGAGAGCAGCGCGCGGCCGAGGCCCTTGCGACGCGCCTCGGTGCACACGAAGAGGTCTTCGAGGTAGAGCCCCGGCGCGCCCCGCCAGGTCGAGAAGTTGTGGAAGAAGAGCGCGAAGCCCTGCACCTCGCCGTCGACCTCGCCGAGGAGGCACTCGGCCACAGGGCCGCGCCCGATGCCGTCGCCGAAGAGGTGCCGCGTGAGCATCGCCTCCGTCGCCACCACCGCGTCAGCGGCGCGCTCGTACTCGGCCAGCGCGCGGATGAGCGAGAGGATCCGCGGAACGTCGTCGGGCGTCGCCCTGCGAAGGTGGAGCGTCATCGCCGCGGAGGCTACGGCGTCTCGGCGCCGCGCGGGAGTCACGGCTGCGCCGGGAGCCACCAGCCGCTGAGGGGAATGTCGATGCCGAAGGGCTGCAACGCGATCGTCGCGTCGTCGACGGCGGTCTGCACGAGCGTCGGACGCCCGCCCTCGCACGCGTACACCTCCACGGCGCGCATCGAGGGATCGACGAGCCACACCCACCCGACGCCGCGCTGCGCGTAGCTCGGGAGCTTCTCGGTGCGGTCGGCGCGGGCGGTGGTGGGCGAGAGCACCTCGCAGCACCAGTCCGGCGTGACGAGAATGGGGTTGTCGTCTGGGAACTCAGGCACGCGCTCGACGCGCCAGCCAGAGAGGTCGGGCACGAAGAGCGCGTCGCCGAGGCGGACCTCGGCGTCGACCTCGATCCACCAGCCGGCGCCGTCCTGGATGCGATTGAGGCCCTGCAGGGCGCGCTGCACCCGCTGACTCGCCCAGCGATGGGGGCGGCCAGGACGCGACATCGTGCGCAGCGCCCCTCCGGGAAAGATCTCGCCCGTGAGGTGCTCGGGCAGCCGCTCGATCTCGGCGTAGAGCTCGTCGAAGGTCGGGATGCGCCGTGCGGCTTCGGACATGACCCAAGTGTACCGCACGCGACTCCGTCTTCGCGCCATGCCCCGAGGCGTTCGCCCTCGCGCGCGAGGAGACTCCCACCTCGCGCCCGCGCGTCCTTCCACCGCGCTTTGACGGATCCCCCTGCGCGCAAGGATGATCCTCGCCCCGGTCGGCCGCGAGCCTCGCGCTCCGCCACGGCGCCCCTCTCCGCGTCCTGGTCGGCCGCTGCCCACGCGCTCGTCGACGGCGCCTCCCTCGGCGCGCTCCGGTCGCCGCTGCTGCGCAGCGAATCCCCAGCGCTGATTCTCGGCGTGCGACGGGGCTGCGCGCGATCCATGCAACAGGGCCGCGTGGGACGCAACCGCGTGGGACGCAGAGGTTTTGGCGACCGCGCGGGCCGCGCGTGTCGCCACCGCGTGAGCTGCGCGGCGTGAAGGCAGGGCGGACCGCACGGGCCGTGGCCGGGAGGATTTCAGCAAGCACGACGCCGTGGAGGACCGCGATGAACGCGGCCGCGCGTGTTGGCGGCAGCGACGACGTGGCGGGCCGCGGTGATCTCACCCGCGGGG
>JBILLI010000142.1:0-13021 GCA_044376155.1 Polyangiales bacterium | reverse complement strand
GCCGGCTCCGCCCGTGCGGATACGCCCTGCGGGCCTGCACGGGCTGAACCCGGTGTCTGGCGGTGACCGCCCCTGCGGGGCTCACAGCGGAGCGTCGCGCAATGCGCGACGAGGGAGGTTTCAGACGCAAGCACGCCGACCGCTGCGAGGGGTCTCGGAGGCCCTTGCATCACCCTCCGTGCGCGCAGCGCACGCGCCTTCGGTAGCCCCGCAGGGGCGGTCACCGCCAGACACCGGGTTCAGCCCGTGCAGGCCCGCAGGGCGTATCCGCACGGGCGGAGCCGGCGGCAAACACCGCGTCGTTCACCTCCGCCACACAGCACAGGGGCTCCGCATCCGCGGCGTACCTCGGGAGCCGATGATGGGCACGAAGCTCCTGCAGCACAGTCACTTCGGGGGGGATCACAACCCCTGGTTGCGCAACTCGTGGGTCTGAGCCCCGTGACTCAAGCGAGACGGCGCGGAAGCTCACCGCCGTTGACCCGCGCGAGGGAGCCGTCGCAGACGTAGCCCGTGGCCACACCGCGGTGCAGGGCGCGTTCAATCTGTGCCTCGCGCGCCCCTCGCGAAGGCGCGCCACAAGTCGGGGATCACAGGGGTCGGTGTCTCCGTCAACCCTGATTGATCCGTGAACGCGCGCGGGATTGTATGCCGCATGCTCCCCGGCCCTCCTTGCGGTCGCGCCCCTCTCACGGCGCTGCGGGCGGTGGTCGCGCCGTGACGCTCTCGATTCGGCTGCGTCGGCTGCTGCTGCTCTCGCTGCTTTCGCTGACGCTCGGCGCAGCGATGGTGGTTGTGTGGAGCGTCGGCACCGGGCCCGCGTTGGCGCCCGCCCTGGTGGCCCTCGCTGCGCTTGGCGCGGCGGCCGTTGCCGCGGGGGGGCTCGTGGCGGAGCGCGAGGCCGCGGAGTTTGAGCGCCCGCTGGCCGAGGTTGGCGCCGCCGTGGACGCGCTCTCGACCGCATCCCGACGCCTCGCCCGCGACGCGCGGGCCGTGGGCGAGGGCGGCGATGCCTCGGTGGACGCGGCGCTGCTGTCGCCTCCGTCGGCGGCGTCGGGCGCCGCAGAGGCCCGTGACCTCGCCCTCCGCGTCGGGCGCCTGTTCGGCGCGCACGGCGAGCTTGAGGGGGCCCTTGCGGCCTTCGCGAAGGCCCACGCCCGCGATCGGGCCGAGGGCGCGCGGGCGCGTCGCCACGCCGAGGCGCTGCTCGACGGCGTGGTCGACGCCGCGATGGTGGTGGGCTTCGACGGCCTCATCGTGGAGCTCAACGCGGTCGCGCGCGGGCTCCTGGGCGGCGACCGCGCCGCGCTGAGGGGCTCCTCCTTCGCGCGGGCGTTCGCGGAGCGCGACGCCGCGACGACGGCGCTGGAGCGCGCGCGGTCGCAGGGCGTGCTGCGCGACTGCCAGCTGTCGCTCCGCGTCGGTGACGGCGAGAGGGTTCGCGAGGTCGAGCTCACCGCCGGGCTCCTGCCGGCGGAGTCGGGTCAGGCTCCCGCGCTGCTGGTGCTGCTCCGCGACCAGAGCGCGGCGCGGCGCGAGGCCCGCGAGGGCGCGGTGCGCGCCCAGTACGCGCGGAGCCTCATCGAGGCGGCCGCGGACCCGCTGCTCGCGATCAACCTTGAGGGCGACATCACCGACGTCAACCAGGCCGCGGCGCAGACGACCGGCGTGGCCCGGGAGCGCCTCATCGGGATGTCCTTTCACGACCTGTTCACAGACCCCGCGCACGCGCAGCAGGCGAACGCGCGGGTCGTCGCTGGCGGCCGCGTGGAGGAGGTGGCGCTGACGCTGAAGCGGCGCGACGGCGTCGAGGTGCCCGTGTCGCTCACGGCGACGCTCTACCGCGACCAGAACGCGGCGGTCGCGGGCATCATGATCGCGCTCCGCGACGTGACCCTGGTGCGACGCGCGGAGCAGGACCGAGACGCCAAGGAGTGGGTGATGCTCGGGGTCGCCCGCCTGAACCAGCGTTTTCAGGAACAGGCCTCGTCTGCGGATCTCTCCCGGCGCCTCGTGACGGAGCTCGCGGAGTACGCCGGCGCGCAGGTCGGCGCGCTGTACATCGTCGAGGGCGACGGGCCCGGGGCGTCGCTGGTGCTCGCGGCGAGCCACGCGTACGTCCGGCGTAAGGGGCTCTCGAACCGCTTTGCCCTGGGCGAGGGCATTCTGGGGCAGGCGGCGCTGGAGCGTCGGCAGCTGCTCGTTCGCGACCTCCCCGAGGACTACCTGCACATCGCGTCGGGGCTCGCGGATGGTCTGCCGCGCAGCCTCTGCGTGACGCCGCTGATCTTTGAGGGCGGCGTGAAGGCGATGGTGGAGCTCGCGTCGGTGCGCCCGTTCACCGACGCGGCGCTGGACTACCTCCGCCAGTCCGCGCCGGCCATCGCGGTGGCGCTGGAGGCGGCCTTCGCGCGGGAGCGCATCGCCGCGGCGCTGGAGCGCTCGCAGGTGCTCTCGGCGGAGCTCGAGGCGCAGCAGGACGCGTTGCGCAGCACGAACGCCGAGCTCGAGGAGCAGACGGCGGCGCTGAAGGCGTCGGAGCAGAAGCTGCGCGCGCAGCAGGCGGAAATCGAGCTCTCGAACAGCGAGCTCAACACCAAGAACGAGCTGCTCGAGCGGCAGCGGAGCGAGACGGAGCAGGCGCGCCAGGTGCTCGCGGAGCAGGCCGAGGAGGTGGCGCTGGCGAGCAAGTACAAGTCCGAGTTCCTGGCGAACATGTCGCACGAGCTGCGCACGCCGCTGAACAGCCTGCTGCTGCTGGCGCGCTCGCTGCGGGAGAACGAGCTCGGGAATCTGTCGGAGGATCAGGTCGAGTCGGCGAGGGTGATCTTCGACAGCGGGAGCGACCTGCTGAACCTGATCAACGAGATCCTCGACCTCTCAAAGATCGAGGCCGGCAAGATGGACCTGCGGCTGGAGGAGGTCGACCTCGGGGAGCTCGAGCGTTCCCTCTCCTCGCAGTTCGACCACATGGCGCGCGCGCAGGGGCTCTCGCTGAAGTTCGAGCGCGCGTCAGGGGCGCCCGAGCGGATCGTGACGGACCCGCATCGCCTCGGGCAGATCGTGAAGAACCTGCTGGGCAACGCCATCAAGTTCACCGAGGCCGGCGGCGTGACGGTGCGCATCGAGCGCCCCGCGCCGGGCGTGATGCTGCGACGCAGCGCGCTGGATCACACGCAGGCGCTGGCGATCCACGTGACCGACACCGGCATCGGGATCCCGCTGGACAAGCAGCGGATCATCTTCGAGGCCTTTCAGCAGGTTGACTCGGGGGACCGCCGCCGCTTCGGCGGCACCGGGCTGGGGCTCTCGATCTCTCGCGAGCTCGCGACGCTGCTGGGCGGGGAGATCCAGCTCGTGAGCTCGGTGGGGCACGGGTCGACGTTCACCCTCTACCTGCCTCTGACCACGGGCCGCGCGCCCGATTCGCCGCGCCCGCTGCGCGGGACCTCGCCTCGGCTCGCGGCGCCCGAGGCCGCGTCTGCCGCCCCGACGCTCCCGGCGCCGGCGGAGCCCGGCCCGCTCGCCGAGTTCGACGACCGCGGCGCGCTCTCCGAGCGCGACCACGTGGTGCTGGTGATCGAGGATGACCTGCGCTTCGCGAAGCAGATCGCGGCGCCGATTCGCGCGCGCGGGCTGAAGTGCCTGCTGGCGTCGTCAGGCGAGGAGGGGCTGATGCTCGCGCGGCGCCACCGCGTCCACGGGGTGGTGCTGGACATCAAGCTCCCGCAAATGGACGGCTGGGCGGTGCTGAACACGCTCAAGCAGGACGTCTCCCTGCGGCACATCCCGGTGCACATCGTGTCGGCAGACGAGCACGGCGCGCAGCCGATCCGGCTCGGCGCCATCGGCCACGCGTCGAAGCCGCTGAGCCGCGAGCGCATCGACGAGGTCCTCGCGCGCCTCGCGGCGGCCTCGGCGGAGGCCAACAAGCGCGTGCTGGTGGTGGAGGACGACGAGCGACTGCGCAAGGAGACGGTGCGGATCATCGGCAACGGCGCGGTGTCCGTCGAGGAGGTGGCCTCTGGGGAGGCCGCGCTGCAGGCGCTGCGGCGCGAGCGCTTTCACCTCGTGGTGATGGACCTCGGGCTGCCCGACATGCAGGGCTTCGACCTGTTGAAGCGGGTGACCGCGGAGAAGATCCACCTGCCGCCGATCATCGTTCACACGGTGAGGGCGCTGACGGGCGAGGAGGAGATGTTCCTGCGCGCCTACGCCGACTCGATCATCGTGAAGGACGTGCGCTCGCAGGAGCGGCTGATCGACGAGGTCGCGTTGTTCCTGCACCGGGTCGTGCGAGACCTCCCGGAGGAGAACCGCCGCGCCATCATGCAGCTGCACGCGTCAGACGAGCCCCTGCGCGGCAAGAAGATCCTGGTCGTCGAGGACGACATGCGGACCATGTTCGCGATGGCGCGAATGCTCGCGGGCCACGGGGTGAACCCCCTCAAGGCCGAGAACGGCGAGCGCGCGTTGGCGATGCTGGCGGAGCACCCCGACACCGACCTCGTGCTGATGGACATGATGATGCCGGTGATGGACGGCTACGAGGCCACGCGCCGCATCCGCGAGACGCGCAGCACCTCGTCGCTCCCCGTCGTGGCGCTGACGGCGAAGGCGATGAAGGAGGACCGCCAGCGCTGCCTCGACGTCGGCGCGACGGACTACCTCTCCAAGCCCGTCGACCCCGACCGCCTCGTGTCGCTCCTGCGGGTGCTGCTGAGCCGATGAGCGCCCCGCGTCGATCACCCCCCTGCGACGCGCGCGGAGGCTGGCGCCATGGATAGCGCCTCGCCGCCGAGCGACATTCGCCGCATCGAGCTCTCGCTCCTCCTGGAGGCGGTCTACCAGCGCTACGGCTACGACTTTCGGGACTACCAGCGCGAGCCCCTGGAGCGTCGCGTCGCGCAGTTCCTCGTCGATGAGCGCATCGAGACGACGGCGGAGGTGATCCACCGCGCGCTGCGCGAGCCCTCGCTGTTCTACCGGCTCATCGGGTACTTCTCGGTGAACGTCACGGCGCTCTTTCGTGACCCCTTCGTCTACGCCGCCCTGCGCGCGGAGGTGATCCCGGTGCTGCGGACGTGGCCGCACGTGAAGGTGTGGCACGCCGGCTGCGCCACTGGCGAGGAGGTGTACTCCGTCGCCATCATGCTGCGCGAGGAGGGCCTGCTGCCCCGCGCGACGATCTACGCGACCGACATCAGCGTCGCCGCGCTGGAGACCGCCCGCCGCGGGATCTACCCCCTCGAGGTCATCCAGCGCGGGTCCGAGAACTACTTCCAGACCGGCTCGACGGCCTCGCTCTCGGCCTACTACCACGCGCACTACGACGCCGCGGCGGTGGACGCGTCGCTGCGGCGACACATCACCTTCGCGCGGCACAACCTCGCGATGGACGCCTCCTTCGGCGAGATGCAGCTCATCGTGTGCCGCAACGTGCTGATCTATTTCAACCGCGACCTGCAGGACCACGTGTTGGAGATGTTCTGGGAGAGCCTCGACAACGGCGGCTTCCTCTGTCTGGGCGACAAGGAGACGCTCTCGTTCAGCTCCGTGGAGCGCCGCTTCGAGGTCGTCGACGACCACGCGCGGATCTACAAGAAGCGGTCGCCGCGATGAACGCAGACGCGACGAAGCCGACGCCGCTCGCAGAGTCCGAGGTCACGATCCTCGCCGTCGACGACCGGCCCGCGAACCTCATCGCCCTCAAGCGCGTGCTCGCCTCGGTGCCCGCACGGGTGGTCACCGCGATGAGCGGCGAGGAGGCGCTCTCGGCCTCGCTGCAGCACCGCTTCGCCCTCGCCATCCTGGACGTGCAGATGCCAGGCATGGACGGCTACGAGCTGGCGGAGATCATGCGCGGCGACCCGGCCACCGCGAGCACCCCGATCATCTTCGTGACCGCGGCGTACTCCGACGAGGCGCACCGGTTCAAGGGCTACGGCACCGGCGCGGTGGACTACCTGGTCAAGCCCTACGACCCCACGATCCTGCTCTCCAAGGTGCGGGTGTTCATCGAGCTCGCGCGCCACCGTGGCGAGCTCGAGGTGCTCGTCGAGGAGCGCACCCGCGCGCTCGCGCAGAGCGAGCAGCGCTATCGCGCGCTCTTCGCCACCATGGCGCAGGGGGTGCTCTACCACGACGCGACGGGGCGCATCGTCGACGCCAACCCCGCGGCGACGCGCATCCTCGGGCGGTCCCTCGACGCGCTGCGCGGCGCCAGGGCAAGCGACGGGGGCTGGGACCCGGTGGACGACGTCGGCGCGCCGATGCGCGAGGAGGCGCAGCCCTTCATCCGCGCGCTCCAGAGCGGCCGCCCGGTGCACGACGCGCCGATGGGGGTGACGAACCCGGTGCGGGGCGAGCGGGTGTGGCTGCAGGTGACCTCGATCCCCCAGCGCGGGCGGAGCGCCGACGCGGTCGAGAACGTCTACACCACCTTCTCGGACGTCACGGATCGCCGCGCCGCGGAGCAGCGCCTGGAGGCCTCGGAGCGCGCGCTCCGCGCGGTGTTCGAGGGGGCCCAGGACGGGATGCTGGTGATCACGCAGGAGAGCTTCGCGATCCGCATGGCGAACCAGGCCGTGCACGCGCTGCTGGACCGCGACGGGCCCATCGCGCCGGGGACCTCCCTCGGGGCGCTGCTCTCCGAGGCGCAGCTGACGGCGCTGCGTCGGTCCGAGCGGCGCGACGGCCCGCCCGAGGCGGCGCAGCCAGAGCTGGTGATCACCCGCCGGGACGGATCGGCCGTCGTCGTCGAGGCGAGCTTGACCCCGGTGCACCTCGACGGCGAGCGGTGCCACATCGTGGTGCTGCGCGACCTCACCCTGCGGCGACGACAGGAGCGAGAGAGTCAGCGCCTCGAGGCGGAGCTCATCCAGGCGCAGAAAATGGAGTCCATCGGGGTGCTCGCCGGCGGCGTGGCGCACGACTTCAACAACCTGCTGGCGGTGATCACGGGCTACGTCGAGCTCACGTTGGTGACCTCGAACACGACCACGGAAGGGCGGCAGTACCTCAACGAGGTGAAGCTCGCCGCCGACCGCTCGGCCGAGCTCACGCGCAAGCTCCTCGCGTTCGGGCGCAAGCAACCCATGCGGCGCGAGGCGCTGGACCTGAACGCCGTGGCGCGCGGAACCCACAAGCTCCTGGAGCGCATCATCGGCGAGGACATCGAGCTGCGCGTCGAGCTCGCCCCCGACCTCGGACTCGTGCTGGCCGACCGGGGGCACCTGGAGCAGGTGCTGATGAACCTCGCCGCCAACGCGAGGGATGCGATGAAGCAGGGCGGGGTTCTGGTCTTCGCCACGGGGGAGGTCGAGGTGGGCGAGGAGCTCCTGCGGCGCTTCCCCGGGCTCGGCCCGGGCCGCTACGTCACGCTGCGGGTGACCGACACCGGCTGCGGGATGGACGAGGCCACCGCGCGTCGGGTGTTCGAGCCCTTCTTCACCACGAAGTCCGAGGGCGAGGGCACGGGCCTGGGGCTCTCCACGGTGTACGGCATCGTGAAGCAGAGCGGCGGGCACGTCGCCGTCGAGAGCACCCTCGGCGTGGGCACGTCCTTTGTGGTCCTGCTCCCGCGCTTCGACGGGGAGCCTGCCCTGGCAGAGGCGGAGACGCAGCCCCCGCAGGCGCGCCTGGGCGGGGCGGAGACGATCCTCGTCGTCGAGGACGCCGACCCGGTGCGGAGCCTCACGGTGCGCATCCTCGACGAGGCTGGCTACCGGGTCATGGTCGCCGTCGACGGCGTCGACGCGCTGCGCGTGTGCGAGCGCGCGGCGGATCCCATCGACCTCGTGCTCACCGACGTCGTGATGCCGCGCATGAGCGCCGAGGAGCTCACGGGTCGCCTCGCCAGCGCGCTCCCTCGCGCGCGGATGCTCTACATGTCGGGCTACTCCGGGCAGGACGTTGGGAGCCCGGGGACGCTCGTGCCAGGGCTGAACTTCATCGCGAAGCCCTTTCGCGTGAACGACCTTCTACGCATGGTGCGGAGCTGCCTCGACCGGCCGCTCCCGCCGCCCGCACCCGCCACCGCGCGCCCCAGCGCGCGCCCCGACCGAGAGACCCGACCATGACCACGGCCCCGCTGTACGCACCCAACCACGCGCTGGGCTTCGGCCCGCAGGGCGCGCCGACGATCCTGCTGGCGCACGGCTTCGGCTGCGACCAGACAATGTGGCGGCACGTCGTGCCCGACCTCGCCCGGGACCACCGGGTGATCACCTTCGACTACATCGGCTGCGGGCGCTCGGACAAGGCCGCGTGGGACGCCGCTCGCTACGGGAGCCTGCGCGGCTACGCGCGAGACGTCATCGACGTCATCGACGCGCTGGATCTCCGTGAGGTGACCTTCGTCGGACACTCTGTGAGCGCGATGGTCGGCGTGCTCGCCTCCCTGGAGGCGCCCTCGCGCTTCGCGCACCTCGTGCTCGTCGGCCCCTCGCCCTGCTACATCGACGACCCGCCCTACCGCGGCGGGTTCTCTCAGGCCGACATCAACGGCCTCCTCGACGTGATGGACCACAACTACATGGGCTGGGCCTCGGCGCTCTCCAGCCGCGTCGCCCGGGTGGCGGACCACCCCGACGTCGCCGAGGAGCTCAACCAGAGCTTCTGCTCGACGGATCCTCGGTACCTCCGTCCCTTCGCCGAGGTCACCTTCCGCGCGGACAACCGTGCGGACCTCGCGCGCGTTCGCACGCCGACGCTGATCCTGCAGTGCACCGACGACGATGTCGCCCCAGACGAGGTCGGCGCCTACTGCGCCGCGCAGATCCCTGGCGCCCGCCTCCATCGTCTGGCGGCGACGGGGCACTGCCCGCACATGAGCGACCCCGAAGAGACCGTCGCGGCGCTGCGCGCGTACCTCTCGCGCCCCGGCGCCGCGCGGGCTTGAGCGACGCGCTCGACGCCGCGCCGTGCGGGCACCTCGTGTTGGACGCCCGCAACCGCGTGCTCCGTTGCAACGCGGCGCTGTGCGCGATGGTGACGCGCGACCGCGGGGCGGTGGTGGGCCAGCGCTTCGACGGGCTGTTCAGCCCGCCGAGCCGACTCTTCCTGCAGACCCATGTGTTCCCGACGCTGCGGGCCGAGGGTCGGGTCGAGGAGATCCACCTGACCGTCCGGCGGGCTGACGGCGCGGACCTCCCCGTGCTGCTCAACGCCGTCTGCCGCGAGGGGGGCGAGGCGGAGGTCGTGCTCGTGACGACCGTGCACCGAACGCACTTCGAGCGCGAGCTCGTGATGGCGCGGCACGCCGCCGAGCGCGCGAGGGAGGACCGCGACCGTGCGGTGGCGGAGCTCGTGCGCGCGCGCAAGCAGGAGAGCCTGCTGCTCCTCGCGCGCGGCGTGGCGCACGACTTCAACAACCTCCTCTGCGCGGTGTTGGGCAACGCCGAGTTCGTGGGGCTGTCGCTTCCGGCACAGCACCGCGCGCGGCAGCCCCTCGAGGAGCTCGTCGAGGCGGCGCAGCAGGCCGCGCGCGTCTCTGCGCGGCTGCTCAACTACGCGGGCGCCACGCGCTTCGCGCTGACAACGCACCGGGCCGCCGACCTCGCCGCCCACCTGGAGCGGGCCGCGCGGAGCGACGCCACCCCCGGCGCGGCGGTGCTCTGGGTGCTCGAAGACCCCGACGTTCGCGTCAACGTCGACCTCGACGCCATGACCTCGATGCTGGGTGCGCTGCTGCAGAACGCCCGCGAGGCGTCTCCCGCGGGCGAGCCGATCACGGTGCGCCTGCGCGCGGTCGCGGCGCGTGAAGGGGGCGCGACGCGCTGGCCCGTCGATGTGCTTCGCCATGACGGCCCCTACCTCGAGCTCTCCGTGATCGATCGCGGCGTGGGCATGGACGCCTCGACCCGCGAGCGGCTCTTCGACCCCTTCTTCTCGACGAAGGCCGTGGGCCGCGGCCTGGGCCTCGCGATGGCGTCAGGGATCGTGCGCGCCCACGGCGGCGCGGTTTGCGTCGAGAGCGCGCCGGGCCTCGGCGCCACGGCGCGCGTGCTGCTCCCCGGCGACGTCGCGCCGGCGTCGCCCTCGCGCGGGTCGCCGACGTCGTAGGCCGGCGATGGCTCGTCGCGGGCCGCGCTACTCGGGCGTGGGCACGTAGGTCTGCACCCACTGCGGCACGTGGTTGCCCGAGGCTGCGCCCCCGAGGTTCTGCCCGCTGAGCCACACCGCGGGCGCGCTCGGGTCGCCCGTGGGGACGTCGCCCTGCCCGAGGGTGATGGCCGAGAGCCAGAGCTGCGGCGCGACGTTGGGTGTGCGCCCGGTGGCGTCGCCGGGGAGCTGCAGCCCGTAGGGGCGCTTCGACGAGAAGGCCACCCAGTAGAGCGCCTGCCTGCGAAACTGCCCGTGCGAGGGGCCGAAGCGGGGCCAGGAGTTCGTCCACGTGCGCTCGGTGTTGAGGGCGCGGAGGTCAATGGACGCGCCGCCCGCGGTAGGCACGATCCGTATGCGGGTGCCGGGGTTGTCGTAGCCCGCGCAGTTGGCCGCGCGGCCGGTGCGGTCCACGGCGTATCCCGGGTCGTTGCCCGGGGCGTCGCAGCGCACCTGGTTGAACACCACCCAGCGCGCGTCGTCGCTGAACGCCGGGTAGTGGCTGGTGTGGGTCATCCCCTCGCGCGGCACGAGCAGCGTGGGCGCGGCGAAGCGGTCGGCCGCGAAGGAGGAGACGTAGATCTGTCCGTAGGGCGCGAGGTCGCCGTTGTCGCGCGCGCGGTCGCCGCACGGAGGATTGTTGCAGTCGTAGAGCGCCGGGTTGAAGCCCACGAAGGCGAGCAGCCGGCCGTCGTCGGACCACTGCGGCTGCGTCGCGCGGTCATCGCTGGTGAGTCCCGTGGCGAAGAGCGCCGTGCCGAGGGGCGCGAGGGACGCGTCGGCGCGTCGCAGGGTCATCACCCCGCGGAGCACGGTCACCACGCGCGCGGCGTCGGGCGAGAGGGCCGACATCGACGCGAAGGTTGCAGGGCCGCCGTACGCCCGCGGCGCGAGGCGCTGCGCGAGGGGGCGGCGCGTCGCCACGTCGATGAGGGCGAAGCTCCCGGGGTCGCTGCCACCATAGGAGATCCCCATGCGGCGGCCGTCGCGGGAGATCGCGTGGCAGCCCACGCAGGGGCGCTCGCCGTTGATCTCGGGCGCGTCGCGGCCCTGTTGATACCAACGCTCGGGGGCGAGTCCGCGGCCGAGGTCCATGCGCTGGATCGCCGTGGTGTTCTCCCCGATGCGCGTGGACCAGTAGTACAGCGCGCCCTGCAGGGGGACGTTGGCCCACGACACCCGCAAGGGCGGCGCCTCGACGAGCGCAGACCCGTCCTCGGCCGTGACCCCCGCGCGCAGGGTGAGCGGCCCCGCCTCGCTCGCCGCCGCGAGGGCGCCCGCGAAGCGATCGGGGACCATCACGCCGCAGCCCGCGGGATCGGCGAGCACGCGACACGGGCCGCGCAGCGTGAGGTCCAGAAGGGTGTTCGTGAGCCGCAGCGCGTAGCGGGTCTGCGTGCCCTGACCGCGACGGAGCTGCACCTCCACCTGCCGGAGGTTCACGGGAAACACCGCGCCGTCGGGCGGGTACGCGAGCGCCACCGCGGGGCGTACCTCGAAGCCCGTGGTGGGCAGCGGGCCGTTCCCTGGCTGCTCGTTCTCCACCGTGGCGACGAGGCGCACGCGCACCATGAGCGACGCCGACTGCGCGCCGAGGGTGGCCCGCACGGTGTACTCCCCGGGGGCCATCGCGGAGAAATCCCCTTGCGGCGCAAGGACCTGGGTGAGGTCACCGACCCCGCTGACGGTCCAGCGGGCGCGCGCCGAGACGTCGCCCTGTCGCCCGTCGCGGGTGGTCGCCACGGCGCGAAGTCGCAGGGTGGCGGGGCCCGTCGTCGGGAGGTCGAGGGTGCCCGAGAACACCCCCGCGGGGACCACCGTGAGGGCGCTCACGTCACCGTCGTCGATGGCGCTCCCGTCGATCTCACGCACGCCGTCGTCGGCGCACCCCGCGAGGGCGGTGAGCATGGCGAGGAGCCCGCGTCGTCGACGGCGACCCGCGAGGAGCAGGCCCAAGACGAACACCGCGAGCGCGTGGGGGCGGGAGGGTGCGCGGGTGGCGCAGCCGCAGCCCGCGCCGGGGGCGGGGACATCCACGGTCACACCCGTGTCGGAGGTGCGCAGAACGTCTGGTGCTGCAGTCACATCGGCGCGGGTGGGGACGTCGGCGGTCACCACGTCGGGGGCGGCACCGGCGTCGGTGACCTCGGCGTCGACGAGGTGGAGCTCGCCGAAGTGGTAGGGGTCCTTGCGGCGGGCGATGCCCGGGGTGAACTCCAGCCAGCCCTCGCGGCCGTTGCCCTCGGCGGTGGTCTGTCCGTCGTTGTCGTTCACCACGAAGGAGAAGCCCACGACGCTCCCGGGGGTGATCCGTGTGGGCGTGAGGGTGCTCGTGGGCAGGGCGATTTCGTAGCGGGTGGTGGTGCCGTCGCGTCGCACCACCGAGGTGCCGGTGCCCGTGACGCCCGCGGGACCCTGCTGGCGAAACGCGCGTGGGGAGTTTCGCGCGAGGGCGAAGGTGAGCTCGTGGTCGTTGGCGTCGTAGCCGAGTCCGCGCTCGCGCCCCGGGTCGAAGGCGAGCTGCAGGGAGTCACCCGCCCAGAGGCTGTCGTCCCCGCGGTCGTTGACGTGCCGGTCGTCGGTGACCTCGGCGGCGATGTAGAGCGTGCCCGCAGACCACCGCGCCGCGACGCGCGCCCCCACATCGCTCGCCACGAGCAACGGGATGGTGCCCACCCACTGCGCGCGGTCGAGGGTGACCCATCCCGCGTCGGACCAGTCCGACAGGTCCCCATCCACCCGGATCTCATTGCTGCCCAGGGAGATCGCACGCAGCACAGCACGCGGCGGGTCGTCTCCCTCGTTGGTGTCGGTGCCGTTGGCGCAGCCGCGGTCCTCGGCGTCGGCGCGTCCGTCGCGGTCGTCGTCGAGTCCGTTGGCGCACTGCGCGGGGGCGCTGCGCGAGACCACCTCGGGG
>JBILLI010000789.1:0-3575 GCA_044376155.1 Polyangiales bacterium | reverse complement strand
GGGTGCTCTTGCCGCACCCCGACGGTCCCACCAGGGCGGTGATCGACCCGGTCGGCACCTTGAGGTGAACGCCGCGCAGCGCATCGCGGTCGCCGTAGCGTACGCAGAGGCCCTCGACGATGAGCTTCGGCTTCTGCGCCCGCGTCGCGCCCAGCGCGAAGGCGCCCTCGAGGGTGTCTCGCGGGACCGACCGCAGGGCCTCGTCCACGAGGGTCACCACCCACGGGGTGATGGCCAGCGCCACGCCCACGGCCGCCACCGCGCCGTTGAGCCGATAGCGGCACCCCGTGAGCGCGTGCACCGCGTCGGCGATGACGGTGAGCGCGACGTACCCGAGCACCACCGAGGGCACACCCGCGAGCAGCTCCACCACGGGCTTCAACCGCCGCCGCGACCGTGACGACACCACGAAGGCCAGCGCGCAGCCCGCGAGCAGCCCCACGGGCGTGGCCAGCAACAGGGCCAGCGAGGCCACCTTCGCCGACCCGAAGGCGAGGGGCGCGAGGTTGTACCGGGGCGTACGCCCGACGGGCTGCCACACGAACCGCTGCGACGCGGCGCCGTTCGACGCGGGCGCGACCAGGGCGCGCAGGGGTGGCGCGTCGCGCGCGAACACCGGCGCGGCCTCGCGGGCGACGAAGCCGAAGATCGAGACCACCGCGCCCACCGTGAGCAGCGCGCAGAGGCACACCAGGGCGGTGAAGGCGAGGTCGATCACCCGTCGGCGGTTCATCGCGCGGTCCCCTCGGGCGCAGGGACGAAGCCGGCGCTCGCGGCCTCGCGTTGAGCCTCGGGGGCGAGCACCCAGGTGATCCAGCGACGCAGGGGCGCCGACGCGTTGTGCGCGGTGTAGAGGTGCAGCGGACGCGCCAGGGGATAGGTCCCGTCGCGCACGGTCGTGAGGCTCGGCGCGACGGTGTGACCGTCGGCGCGGCGCAGCGGCACGGCGCGCACCCCCCGCGCTTCGACGAGCCCGGCGTAGCCCACCGCGCCGGTGTCTCGGGCCACCGCGGCGATGACCGAGGCGCTCCCGGGGAGGCTCTGCACCTCGGGGGCGTAGTCCTCGTCGCGGAGCGCGTGCTCCTTCACGAAGGCGTAGGTGCCCGAGCTCGACTCGCGGCCGTAGAGCACCACGGGTGCGTCGGGTCCACGCAGCGCGGACCAGCGATCGACGCGCCCGCGGTACAGCGCGCCCACCTCGTCGACGGTGAGGGCGTCGACGGCGTTCCCGGGGTTCACGTAGACCACCACCGCGTCGAGGGCGACGACGTGCTCGTTCACCTCACCGCCCGTGCGCGCGGCGATCGCGCGTCGCTCCCGCGGCTCGGCGGGGCGGCTCGACGCGGCGATGTCTGCCGTGCCGTCGGCGAGCGCGCGCAGGCCCGTCCCGCTGCCGCCGCCTGTCACCTGCACCCGCAGCCCGGGCAGGGCGCGCTCGCTCCGCTCGGCCCAGCGCTGCAGCAGCGGGAGCATGGTGTCAGAGCCCCGCACCACCAGCGTCACGCGGTCGTGCGTCGAGTCCGCCTGCGGGGACACGCCGCTGCAACCGGCGAGCGCGACGAGCACGGCCACGCGAAGCTCCATGCGGGCACCTTGGCGCCGCCCGTGTTGCGCAGAGCAAACACCCGCACGGAGCGTTGGTTGCAGCCGCCCATCGCGCGCCGCGCACCGCGCACGCCGTGCGGCAAGCGTGGTGTCAGAAGCCGAGGTCGCGTCGTCGCGGGGCGTCTCCTGCGGGGCGCGACGCCGGGTCGAAGGGGTCGCTGCCCATGGCCCGCTCCTCCTCGTCGGTCCAGAGGTCGTCGTCGTAGTCGCGGTAGCTGTCGATGCCGGTGACGTCGACCACCGCGGCGCCCTCCCACGCGGAGGTGAAGAAGCGCGCGAGCGCGCGGTGGAACGCCAGCAGGGGGTTGCGCACGCGCACCGCGGCACCGTCGACGAAGCGGGCGGAGGATCCGGGCTCATCGCGCGGAAAGGGCGTGCGCCACGTGAGCGTGCCGTAGCGCTGCGAGAGGTTCGACCCGTGCGCCGCGGGCGACTGCAGGTGCATCACCTGGGTGCGCCCCATCACATTGCTGCGCAAGGGGTTCGACACCGTCTCCAGTCCGGCGACGCTCCGCAGCGCGCCGGTGATCTGCGGGATCCCGAGCGCTCGCACGAGGAGCTCGTTGGCGCGGTTGGGCACCACCGCGTCGGCCTCCACGAGGGTGACCCACACGTCGTGCCCGCGCCCCTCGGCGGGGCGGGTGACCTCCGACGCGAAGCAGCTCGGGTCGCCCCCGTCGACGAGGGGTTGCAGCAGCGAGGTGAGCGGGTGAAAGCGGGTGAGCGGGGCGCCGCCGCGGTAGCCGAAGACCAGCGACCCGGCGGCGTCGAGGCTGCTGCCGATGGCGGGCGAGTCCGCCGCGAGGGCGGAGATCAGCCCGCCCCCGGGGACGTTCAGCACCACGGGGTTCACGTCGGGGTCTACCGCGGCGAAGACGGTGCCGATGATGCCGCCGAGGGAGTTCCCGAGGTAGCCCACGCGGGCGCCGTCGAGGCGGGGCGTCGCGCCGGGGTATTGCGCGGCGACGGCGGCGAGGTCCAGCGCGGGGTTCGCCACGAGGCGGCGCACCTGCACGTAGTCGAGCGCGGTCTGCCGGAGGTTGTCGCGCACCGCGAGCATGTTGGTGAGCCCGCCGAAGAAGTCGGTGTTGTCGAACTCCGCCGCGTCGGGGAGGCCGTCGGGGCCGCGGTAGGTCCCGAGGGACGCGTAGAGCGAGGTGCGGTCGGCCTCGGCGCCCGCCGCGCGCTGCCCGAAGGTCGCGGTGTCGATGGCCACGGTGGCGATGCCCGCGCGGGCGAGCTCGTTGGCCACGCTGAACATGTGCTTGCGCTGCCCGCCGAGGCCGTGGCCGTAGATCACCACGGGCCACCCCGTCGGGGGCGGCGCGCTGCGCGGCAGGGCGAGGGTGATGGGCAGGGTCTTCTCGCGGTTGAACACCGTGAGCCGCCCCATCGCGTCGAGGGCGATGGTGCCGTCGTTGCGCGACGAGGACTGGGTCCACGGACGACGGAACTCGGGCGCGACGAAGGTGCCGGTGATCACCGCGCCCAGCGCGTCGTGGGGAATGCCCGTGGTCGCGGGCTCGGAGCTGTGGGGCTCGCCCGTGACGTCGCGCCCCATGGCGTCGCGCAGGGGTGTGCCCATCCACGCGTCGAGGGTGGCAGTCCAGCCGTCGTGGGCGGCCGCGCCGAAGCGGGCGACGCCGTAGGGCGCGGCCCGCGCGGGGTCGGTGTTGAGGGGCGGCGCGGCGCCGAACTCGTTGCGCACCAGGGCGTCACGCGCGGCGCGGAGCTCGGCGTGGCCCGACTGCGTGGTGAAGACCGCGACGGCGGCGATGCGCTCGCGGGCGATCCCCGCGGCGACGACGGCGTCGGTGGCGGCGCCGTAGAGCTGCTCCGCGGGGGTGGACCGCGCGCTCGCGGCGAGGTCGCGCAGGCGCGCGAAGGTCGGCGCGACGCGGAGCGTGCCCGCGCGCATCACGAAGCGTGTGGTGAGCACCGCGGCGTAGCGCCGCCCCGGGGCCAGGACC
>JBILLI010000788.1:0-3576 GCA_044376155.1 Polyangiales bacterium | reverse complement strand
AGGCGGCCGGGCGAGCTTCACCTTCGCCGCGGGCGGCACGGAGCTCGACGTCCTCGGCGGGGAACTCTCGTTTCGCACCGCCCAGCGACAGGGCACGGTTCGGGCGGGTGAGCACGCGTCGCTGCGTGGAGACAGCGCCTCGGTGCGCGCGAGCGCGCTGCTCGACGACTGGAGCGGAGGGCTCGCCGACGACGAGGGCGCGGCGGGAGAGACCGCCGTGGCCGAGGGGGTGGGCGCCGTCGCCGCGCGCCGCCCCGAGGAGCTCGGCGCACCTCGCTGGCCGCTGGTGATGCAGCGACTCGAGGCCCGGGTTCGCATCGTCGGTGACCTCGCCATCACCGAGATGGAGCAGACCTTCTTCAACCCCGCGGCCGACACCGTGGAGGGCATCTACCGCTTTCACGTCCCGCGCGGAGCCGTGCTGCAGCGCTTCGCGGTGGACCGCCACGGCACCCTGGTCGACGGCACCGTGCAGGAGCGGCAGCGCGCCGCCGCGGCGTATCGGGCCCAGGTCTACGCGGGCTCCACCCTCGATCCCGCGCTGCTCGAGTGGGACGCGCCCGGCCGCTACCACGCGCGGCTCTACCCCATCGCGCCGGGGCAGACCCGCCGACTGCTGGTCACCTACTCCCAGTGGCTCCACACACGCGACGACGGCGGGCGGAGCTGGCGTTTGCCCCTCGCCGCCCTGGGGGCGCGCATTGGTGAGCTGTACGTCAACGTCGACCTCGAGCGCGCCGGCGCGAGGGACGTGCGCGCGGGCCTCGGCGCTGTGCGCGACGAGCAGCACGTCGTGCTGACGCGCAGTGACATCACGCCCCACGCAGACTTCGTCGTCGATCTCCGCACCGACACCCCTCGGCCGGGCTCCCTCGCCCGACTCGAAGCGCCGACGGGTGATGACCCCGACCGCAGTGCCTTCCTGCGCGTCGCGGTGCGCGCGCCGATGCCGCCGGGCGCCGACGCCTCCGAGGCCGCCATGGACCTCGTGCTGCTCGTGGACCACAGCGCCGCCACGCCTCCGGCCTCGCTGCGGTTGCAACAGGACCTCGCCGAGGCCCTCACCCGCGCGCTCGGTCCCGAGGATCGACTGCTCATGCTCGCGGGCGACGTGCGCACCCGTCCCCTCGGGGCACCCGCCCTCGCGGGCGTGACCCCGGCCACGCGTGCGGAGGCGCTCGACGCGCTCGCGGCCGACAGCCCCGGCGGCGCGACGGACCTCGGCGCCATGATCGACGCCGCCCATCGCGCGCTGGACCCGCGGCGCAACGGGGTGATCGTGTACCTCGGCGACGGCCGCGCGACCGTGGGCGAAGCCGACCTCCGGGCGCTGCGGGCGCGGCTCGCGCGGATGCGTCCGCGACCGCGGCTCTACGCCGTGGCGTTGGGCGATGAGGCGAGCGTCGAGACCCTCGATGGGCTCGCCGCGCCCGCGGGCTTCGCCGCCCAGGTGCGCCGCCGCAGCGAGGTCGCCCGCGCCGCCGTGGACATCCTCGCCCACGCGTCCCGCCCGCTGCTGCGCGACGTGCGCCTGGAGCTCGGCCCCGACGTGGAGCGGGTGTATCCCGCCGAGGCCGTGGACCTCCCGGCGGGCGACGCCGTCGTGGCCCTCGGGCGGATCCGCTCGGTGAACCCCACGCGCGCGCGGCTCCGTGCGACGTGGCACGGCCAGGACATCAGCCAGGAGATCCCCCTCACCAGCCTGGTGCTCCCGCCCGACGGCGACCTCCGCGCGCGCTGGGCCACCGCCCGACTGGAGAGCCTCCTCGCGCGCGGCGAGTCACGCGCCGTGGTCGTGGAGCTCGGCACCCGCTTCGGGCTCATCACCCCATACACATCCCTGTATGTCCCCGCGGAGGCGCCTGTCGTGGCCTCGCGCGAGCGCTCGCTCTCGCCCTTCGACCTGCTGCCCCTGGTCGGTTGCTCACGCGGTGGTTCGAGCGCCGACGCGCCCGCAGCACCGACCGTCGCGTCCCCCAGCAGCGTCGCAGCGCGCAGCGCCACGACCCGCGCTCCGGGCGCCGCGGACGAGGAGACCGCGCAGAACCGGCAGGGTGCCGCGGCGCCGTCGGCCAGTACCACCCCGGTGGCGCAGTCGGCCCCTGCGCCCGCCACCGCCGCGCCATCGCCCGAGCCTTCACCCGTCGCCGCCGCAGCGCCCGCGCCGCCCGCCGAAACCGAGTCGGCCCGGGAGATCGGCGCCATGGGCCACGGCGGCGGCGGTGGAGAGGGCTCCAGCGGCGCGCGTCCGCGCCACGCCCTCCGCCGGGAAACTCTGACGGTCACCACCGAGCGCGCGCGGCGGGGACGCGACGCGACGACGGACCCGTCTCTCAGCGATGCACTTCAGCAGAACGCCATGGGACGCCCCGCGAACGGCGCCGACCGGGCAGCCGAGCAGGAGGCCTGCGCGGCCGGGGATGACAACTGCAACGGCGTGGTCGAATCGCTCGCTGTGCTCACCGGCGCTGAGCCGCGCAACGCCCGTCGAGGACCCCGCGAGGAGACCCCGCGGAGGGTCTTCGCGCGCTGCAGCGACGCGGCCGCCGTGTCCCTCGCGGAGCGCATCCCGCTGTGGACCGAGCGGCTCCAGAGCGGCGGCCCCTCGCAAGCGCTCTCGGTCTGGAACGCCGCCCGCGAGGCTTGTGAGCTCCCGGCGTGGGCGGACCGCCTCGCGCTGCTGCGCCTCATCGCGTCGCGGGTCACCGACGTTGATGGTCAGCTCTGGCTCTACGAGCGACTGCGCCGCGACCCCAGCGCGCGCGACTGGATGCGGGCGACGATCCTCCGCACGCTCTCGCGCAGCGGGGACCTCGCGCGCGCCAACGCCCTGGGGCTCTTGCGTCTCGACGATGCGACGCTCACCGCGGCCCTCACCCAGGCGCGCACGCCCGCGGAGAGGCTCACCGTGCTCCGCCAGCTCGCGCGGCGATTTCGCGACGACCTCGACCTCTCGCTGCTGCTCCTCGACGCCGCCCTCGCGGCCAACGACCCGGGCGAGGCGCGGCGCGTCGTCGACCGGCTCCGCCACGACCCCCGCGCCGACGCGCGCGTGCGCACCGCGGTGGGCGAGGCGCTGCTCGTCCTCGGCGACGAGGCCGAGGCGCGGCGGGCCTTCTCCGAGATCGTCGAGTTCGCCCCGGACGATCCCTTCGCGCGGAGACGTCTCGGCGACATCGCCCTCGCCCACGGCTGGGCCGCGGAGGCGTACCGACAGTTTCAGGGCCTCGCCGCGCGGAGCCACGACGCCCCCGAGGACCTCCTGCGCCTCGCCGCCAGCGCGCGCCTTGCGGGTCGCCTCGACGAGGCCGTGCGCCTCGCCGAGCGCGTGACCGCGCAGAACCTCCCAGGCGCGCGGAGCACCCTCGCCGAGGCCGCGGTGGCCTGGGTCGCGACGGAGCTCGCCCTCGCGGCGGGCGCGTCTGACACCCCGCCCGCGCTTCTCACGTCCCTACGCGCGCGGTGGCGCCGCAGCCCCGCGGCTCGGGCCGCAGGCGCGCTGCGCGTGGTGGTGCGTTGGTCCCACCCCGACGACGACGCCGAGCTCTGGCTCACCCCCGCGGGCGAGCCCACGCG
>JBILLI010000786.1:0-3587 GCA_044376155.1 Polyangiales bacterium | reverse complement strand
TCGCGCAGAACCTTCGCGCGGTGCTGCTCGCCTCCCCGCTCGGTCCGCGCACGGTCATCGGGATTGATCCCGGGCAGCGCACCGGCTGCAAGGTCGCCGTGGTCGACGCCACGGGACGTCTCCTCGAGCACACCCTGCTCCACCTCGTGCAGGGCGACGCGGCGATGGAGCGCAGCCGACAGACCCTCAAGGCGCTCATCACCCGCCATCGCCCCATGGCCATCGCCGTGGGCAATGGCACCCACGGGCGCGAGACCGAGCACTTCGCACGGGAGTGCGTGGGCACCGACGCGCAGCCCTTCGTGACCCTGGTGAACGAGTCGGGCGCGAGCGTGTACTCCGCGTCCGACATCGCCCGCGAGGAGTTCCCCGACCTCGACCTCACGGTGCGCGGGGCGATCTCCATCGCGCGCCGCCTGCAAGACCCCCTCGCGGAGCTCGTGAAGGTCGACCCCAAGAGCATCGGCGTGGGGCAGTACCAGCACGACGTGTATCAGCTCCTGCTCGCCAAGAAGCTCGACGAGGTGGTGGAGAGCTGCGTGAACTCCGTGGGCGTCGAGCTCAACACCGCGAGCGCGCCGCTGCTCTCGCGGGTGGCGGGCATCGGCCCCTCCCTCGCCCGCCGCATCGTCTCGCACCGCGAGATCAACGGCCCCTTCGCGTCGCGCCGAGGACTGCTCGAGGTCACCGGGCTCGGCCCCCGCACCTTCGAGCAGTGCGCGGGCTTCTTGCGCGTGCGCGAGGGGGAGCACCCGCTGGACCGCAGCGCCGTGCACCCCGAGCGCTACGCCCTCGTCGAGGCCATGGCGAAGGACCTCGGCGCGTCGCTGCCCTCCCTCGTGGGTGATCCCGCGATGGCCGCGAAGGTGCCGTGGCAGAGGTACGTGAGCGACACCGTCGGGGAGTTCACCCTGCGCGACATCGTCGACGAGCTCGCGAAGCCCGGGCGAGACCCCCGCGCGAGCTTCGAGCCCCCACGCTTTCGCGACGACGTGCGCACGCTCGAAGACCTCAAGCCCGGCCTCGCGCTCGAGGGCGTGGTCACCAACGTCACCGCGTTTGGCGCCTTCGTCGACATCGGCGTGCACCAGGACGGCCTCGTGCACGTCTCGCAGCTCTCCGACCGCTTCGTGAAAGACCCCGCCGAGGTCGTGCGCGCGGGCGACCGCATCAAGGTCCGCGTGGTGGAGGTGGACCTGGTGCGCAAGCGCATCGCGCTCACGGCGAAGTCGGGTCCGCTCCCGCAGGAGCGCGGCAACGCCCCGCGAGAGCGCAACGAGCCTCCCCGGGGACGCGGCGCGCCGCCCCCGCCCAAGGCCCCTGCCGCACCCGCGCCGCAGTTCCAGAACAACGCCTTCGCGCGGCTGTTGAAGAAATAGCCGCGCCCAGGCCTATGGCGTGGGGGTGTCACTCGACGCCAGCGCGCCGCGGGCGAGGACGCCGCGCTGGACCTCCCACTGCTTCGACTCCCCGCACCGCAGGCGCTCGATGAGCACGGCCACCGCGCGGTCGGGCCGCAGGGCGGCGCCGCAGGTGAAGATGTCGACGGCGGCGAAGCCGTACTCGGGCCACGTGTGGATCGTGAGGTGCGACTCAGCGATGATCACCGCGCCGCTCACGCCGATGGTCGAGAACGCGTGAAAGCTCTCGCCGATGATCGTGGCGTTCGCGGCGACCGCGGCGTCGAGCATCGCGCGGCGCACCTCGGCGACGTCGTTGAGCAGGGCGTGGTCACACGCGCGGAGGTCCAGCAGGATGTGGGTGCCCAGGGCGGTCATCGAGGCCCGGCCTCACGTCGCGCGCGCATGGCCAAGGCTTACCACAGGCTCGCGGCGCCACCGCGGCGCACGTCGTCGCCGGGGGCCTACATCCCGCGCGTGATCCGCGTGGGGTGCTCCATCACCGGCAGCGTGGTGATCGCGAGGTCCTTCAGGAAGGGCTCGCGCGCGACCCGCGCGATGAGCGCCGACGCCATGAATCGATCGGCGTCTTCCTTTGAATGCCACACGTAGAAGCTGGCGAAGGTCTTCGTCTCGAAGTCCGCCATCCACGTCTTCGAGATGAGGCCGGGCGCCTCCGAGACCTCCTGGGCGTAGGAGGCCCATCGCTCCCCGTATCCTTCGTGGCTGAGGTCGAGCGTGTAACGGAATACCTGAGCGAAGCGCATGGTGGTTCTCCTTCGGCGCCGCGGCCCGATGCCGCGAGAGCGCGTCGAACCTGCGTCGGCGGCCGCGCCCGCGGTAGCGCCGCGGCGGCGATGAAGCGATAGGATCCTGGCTATGAAAGACCGCTCGATGAACGGCGCCAGGCCCCAGCGATCGCTCCGAATGGCGCCCCTCGAGTACGCGGTGGAGGTCGCGCGCCAGGGCTCCTTCAGCGCGGCGGCGCGGGCGCTGGGGGTGACGCAGCCGACGGTCTCCGCGGCGGTGGCCGAGCTGGAGGAGCGGCTCGGCGTGCCCCTCTTCGTGCGAACCACGCGCGTGGTCACACTCACGCCGCAGGGTGAGCGGGTCGTGCTCCTCCTGGAGGCGAGTCTGCGCGCGCTCGACGCGGTCGAGCAGGAGGCAGCGCTGCTGCGAGCGCCCCACCACCCGCGCGTGAGGCTCGGGTTCACCCCGCTCGTCGGGGCGGGGCGGATGAGCGCGTTGGTGCGGCGGTTCCAGGAGCGGGTGAGCACGGGCGAGGTCGTTCTGGTGGAGTCGTCGAACGAGCAGCTTGAGTCTGCCCTCGACGCCGGCACGCTCGACGTCGCGGTCGGCGTCGGGTTTCGACCGTCGAAGCGCCGCGGACGCATCAAGCTGTTCGACGACCGCCTGCGCTTCGTGCGCCCCTGGGCGGGGGCGCGGCCCACGCAGATCGAGCTGCACGCAGTGGCGCGCACGAGGTTGCTGCTGACGGCGGACCTCTGCGGGCTCGCGACGAGCACGCGCGCCATCTTCGCGAACGCCGGGCTGCCCATCGAGGTGTACGAAGGGAGGACCATGTCCTACGGCACGTTGGAGCAATGGGCCGAGCTTGGCCTCGGTGGCGCGATCCTTCCGGAGTGCCACCTGGACCGCGGTGAGTCCCATCCGCTGCTGGTCGTGGCTGGGAAGCCCATCACGGTCGTCGGCGAGGCCGTCTGGCGCAAGGACCTGCTCGTGGGTGCGGCGGCCAGGCGCTTCGTTCGCCATTTGCACGAAGCGAGGGAAGACCCGCCAGGGCCGCCCCCGCGATGAAGCGCGCGGCGAGGAACTGGCGGCGCCTCATCGACGCGAGCGTCGAAGCGGCCAGGCTTCGTGGTGGAGCATCGCGTTGCCGCCTGGCACTACCGCGTCAGGTTGTTTCGTTGCGAGGGTTTGTGCGTTGAGCAAACTCGGCCCGCACGCAGGGCGGAACGAACGACCAAAGCGGGCTGTATGCCCGCTGCGGGAGTGAGTGAGTACGTGATCGATTTGCCAACGATCAGAGCGGCAACGAAACAACCTGACCAGGGTTCCGTGGATTGGCTCGAATACCGTCACAACGCTTGTTTTGTAGCATCTTCGCGAGCCCCCCCCCCCGGCCCCGCCCCCCCGCGGGCGTGGCGTTTCCCAAAGCCGGCGGGG
>JBILLI010000787.1:0-3587 GCA_044376155.1 Polyangiales bacterium | reverse complement strand
GCTGCGGCCGCATGGCCTGCGCGGTGTCGGGCACCGCGACCGGGCGCTGGTGCGTGTGCCAGGCCGCGGGCATGCCCTGCGACGGCAACGACTGCTGCCCGGGGCTCACCTGCACCGGCGGCACGTGCCGCGCGCCCACGACGACCTGTCTCGCGCCCGGGAGCACCACGGTCTGCACCAGCGACAGCGCATGCTGCGCGGGCCTGCACTGCGCCACGCTCCGCGGGACCTTTCGCTGCTGCACGGGCGGCGGCGCGCCCTGCAGCAACAGCGCCGAGTGCTGCGGCGCGATGCTCTGCGCGGCCGGTCGCTGCCGCTGCCGCGGGCTCACCAGCTCGTGCCAGAACGACCTCGATTGCTGCGTCGGCCGCTGCTTCGCGGGGCGCTGCCAGAACTGAGGGCTACGTGAGCGGCCCCTCGTCGGGGGTCGCGAGGGTGAGCTGCGTGTCGAGGGCGCGCTGATCGGCGAGCTCGGTCAGCCACCCCCGGAGCGCGGTCACGCCGTCGACGAGGCGCTCGGCGAAGGCGCGGGGCAGCGCGAGCGCGCGCACGGGGCTGCGCGCGGTGACGGTGGCGGTGGCGGGCACGCGACCCACCACGCTGATCTCGCCCACGAGGTCCCCCGGACCGAGGTTCGCGAGGTGCACCGTCGCGCCCTCTCGCATCCGGGTCACGTCGACCTCGCCCGAGAGGATCAGCACGATCCCGGTCTCGCTGCTGCCCTCGCGCACGAGGGCGTCGCCGGGCGCGAGGGTGAGCGGCGAGAAGCGCGCGGCGAGGGCGTGGCGCTGGTCGGGGTCGAACACCGAGAAGAAGGGGTGCGACGCGAGCGCGTGGGCGAGCAGCCGCTGCTGCATGAAGCGGTCAAGCACCGAGGCGATGATGGGCACCTCCGTCGAGGCCGCGCTCATCGCCTGGGCGCCGAACTCCAGGAGGTCGGCGTCTTCGGTGACGGTCACCGTGGCGTTGCGGGGCGCGTGCGAGAGCAGGGCCATTTCGCCGAACACGCTGCCCTCGCCGAGCGTGGCGAGCCGCTGCGCGCCGCGCGTCACCTGCACGCGACCGCGGGCGAGCAGAAAGAACGACGCCGCGGGGTCACCCTCGCGCAGCACCACGGAGCCTTCGGGCGCGTGCCGCACCGCGCAGGCGCGCACGAAGCGGGCGAAGGCCTCGCGCGGCAGCGCCGAGAGCAGCGGCACGGGCGGCACCACCTCGGGGCGGGGCGGCATGCCCTCGCGACCGACGAGCAGCGCGCGGGCGCCGGCGATGACCTCGTCCTCGGTCCACGCGCGGGGCACGTAGGCCTCCGAGGGGACCTCGGCGTCTCCGTCAGGGGCGGTCATGCGCGCGCCCGGGCCGGGCCTGCGGGCGTCGCTGGCGTAGCGGTCGGCGATGGCGTCGAAGAGCTGCACCGCCGCAGCGTCGACGGCCGCGAGGCGCTTCACCGCGACCACCCCCAGGAGCGGCGAGCCGCTGCCGACGGCGTGGACCAGCACCGCGCTCCAGGCGTCGATGGCCTCACGCACCTGCCCCGCGGCGTTGAGCGCGTCGGCGGCGCGGAGGCGGGCCTCGAGGTCGTGCGGGGCCGAGCGCACGAGGGCGATGAGGTGGCGCAGCGCGGCGCGTCCCTCACCGACGTGGAGCAAGCGATTCGCCTCAGCGTGGAGCGCGCGTCTCGATGGCATGAACGCCGAGGACCCTACCACCCGACAGAGCCCTGACGTCGGCGCGTGACAACGCCGGGTCCGCGTCGATCCGCGAGACCACGAATCGCAGACAACCCCCGCGGATCGTTTCAAGTTGAAAGCCCGAAGCTTTTCGTTTGACAGCTGTCTGTCACGCCAACTAGAGGCGCCTCATGTCAAAGACGACCAGTGCGCAGAGTGACAATTCTTCGACGGTGACCGTGGGTGATGTGGTGATCGCGGGACAATCCTACGCGCCCGACGCGACCGTCACGGTGATGGGCAAGACCTTCACCGTGGTGGGCTCGGGGCGATTCGCCGCGAGCCGCAACTCGGGTCTCTCCGCGGGCGACTACCCGGTGGTCTTCGAGATGATCGGCGACCGCAAGGCGTATCGGGTGTATGCCGACGGCGAGTTCTATCCGATTCGAGAGTTCGGTTCTCCGAACGCGATCATCTCGAAGCAGCGCGAGACCCGCGCGACGCGCTCGGCCCCCAAGGCGGCCGCGCCCGCCGAGGACGAGGGCGAGGACCTCGAGCTCTCCGTCGAGGCCGGTCGTCTGTTGACCGAGTATGTCTCGCTGAACCGTGGTGTTTCGCAGAGCAAGGTGCTCTCGGAGCTCGTGGTGAAGCACCTCGGCCCCGAGGTCGAGCGACTCCGCCGCACGCAGGACGCGATCAAGAAGCTCCCGATGGACCTCCTCGCGCGCCTGGCCGAGAGCAGCGACGAGAAGCGCGCCGAGATCCTCGCGCTGCTCCGCTGATCGCTCCCTCCGCCCC
The DNA here is from genome assembly GCA_044376155.1 of Polyangiales bacterium. Lineage (GTDB taxonomy): Bacteria > Myxococcota_A > Polyangia > Polyangiales > JAWKRB01. Next base: position 1,122 of record JBILLI010000787.1, on the reverse strand, counting down.
TCGTCACGCCCGCGCTCCGTCCCGGAGATCCGCCGCGGGGGTGACCCGTCTCTGCTACACCCTGTGCTCCTGCTCGTGACGCCCCGCGCCCGCCACGCCCTGCGCCTCGCCCTCTCGGTCATCGCGGGCGCGCTCGTCGCCGCGTGGCTGTACCGCCGCCTCGGCTGGCACCCTGCCCCGCTCCGTGTGGACCTCTCGCGGCTCCCGCTCGCGCACCGCCTCCCCGCGGAGCTCCGGGAGCCCATCGAGCTCTTGAGCCCCCGGGCGCTGTGGGGCGTCGTCGCGCTGCCGTGGTTCGCCTTCGTCGCGGGCTTCTCGCTGGCCGACCTCCCGCGGGCGCAGCGCTGGCTCAGCGTCCTGGCGCGCGGGGTGTTCTTCACCCTGGTGCTGCTCGCGTTCACCCGCCCCACGGCGACGAGCCAGAGCGCGCGGGTTTGCACGGTCTTTCTGGTCGATGTCTCCGACTCCATCGCCGACGACGCGCTCGCGCGGGCCCACGGGGTGGTGCAGTCCGCGGTGCAGGCGCGGGGCGAGAACCTCGTGCGGGTAGTGACCTTCGCGCGGCGTCCGCGGTCGATGGCGGTGCCCGAAGACCCGACGGCGCCGCTGCCGCCCTTCGCGCGCCATGACGCCACGCGCACCACCGCGGGCGAGGGCGCGGGCACCGACCTCGCGGCGGCGCTGTCCCTCTCCTACGGGCTCTTTCCCACGGGCTACCTGCGTCGCGCGGTGGTGCTCTCCGACGGCGTGCAGACCGACGGCGACGCCCTCGCCGAGGCCGACCGGGCCGCGCGATTTGGCCTGCGCGTGAGCGTGGTGCCCGTGCGCGAGCGCGCGCCCGCGGAGGTCGCCGTGCGCGCGCTGCGCACCCCCGAGCGGATCACCGTGGGCTCCCCCTTCGAGGTGCGCGCCACGGTGTTCTCGTCGCGCCCCACGCGCGCCGCGGTGACGCTCTACCAGGGCGAGACCGTCAACGGCCTCGACGGCACGCGCACCGTGGACCTCGCGCCGGGCGAGAACGAGCTGCGGTTTCGCTCGGTGCTGCAGGTGCCCGGCGACGTGACCTACGCGCTGCGGGTCGCGCCCGAGGGACCCGATCGCTTCGCGGAGAACAACCGCTAC
>JBILLI010000785.1:0-3591 GCA_044376155.1 Polyangiales bacterium | reverse complement strand
CTCGCGGGAATGCTCGCGCGCGTCGCGACCGAGCGCGAGCCCTTCCTCGTGCCGGGCGTGGCGGCGATGCGGCGGCTGGTGTGGGTGCGGTACATGCTCGCGGGCCTCGCGCCGCTGCCGCACTGACCCCGCGCGCCGCGGGCATTGTTCTCGTCGGGATCCTCCTCCGTTCAAGGTGCTAGGCTCTGACCCATGCAGCGAATGCTTCGCGCCCTCGCGCTCGGACTGCTCAGCGCCTCTTGCTCCAGCCTCCCGCCGAGTGGCACCCCGGTGCTCGTCGAAGACGGCGCCGCCCCCGACAGCCCCGTCACCCCCGACCGCCCCGTCGCGGTCGACGTGCCCGTTGGCTTCGACGCCGGTCGCGCCCCTGACGTGGTCACCCCTGCGCAAGACCTCGGTCCCGGCGTCGATGTCATTGCGGCGCAAGACGTTGTGACGCCCCCGAGAGATGTTCCCGCCGCCCCCCGCGACGCGGTCACGGCCGTCGACGTGGTCACGGTGACCGACCGGGGCGCGTCGGTCGACACGGGTCCGGTGGCCGAGGTGCCGCTCACCGACGCGCTGCGACAGTCGCTCCCGGTGCTCGACACGGCCACGGTGGCGCGGGTGCGCGAGCTCCGCGCGCTGGGCAACTCCCGCGGGATGCGCGCGAACGTGTTCGCGAAGATCGGCGACTCGATCACCGAGTCGGGGAGCTTTCTCTCGGACATCGGCGAGGGCTGGTTCGAGCTCGGCACCTTCCGCGCGCTCGAGCCCGCCATCACCTTCTTTCGCGCGCAGTCCATCGGCGGCAACAACAGCTTCAACCGCGCGAGCACCTGCGCCACCGCGGGGTGGACCGCCGCGCGGGCCCTGGAGAACGACCCGTCGAGCCCGCTGCGCGGCGAGCTCGCGGCGACCCGCCCGGCCTACGCGGTGGTGATGTACGGGACCAACGACATCGACCAGGCCACGCCCGACGCGCTGCAGGCGAACCTCACGCGCATCGCGGAGATCATCGAGGCCAACGGCACCGTGCCGATCCTGTCGACGATCCCCGACCGCACCGACCGCTCCGCCGCGGGCGCCCTCGCGCTCACGATGAACCAGCGCATCCGCGCGGTGGCCGCCGCGCGCCGCATCCCGCTCATGGACTACTGGGCCGCCCTGCAGCCCCTGCCCGCCCGCGGCATGGACGGCGACGGGATCCACCCCAACGTCTACCGCAACAACGGCGACGCGCAGGCGGGGGACTTCACCACCGCGGGCGTGCGCTTCGGGTACAACATTCGCAACCTCGTGGCGATCCTGGCGCTGGACCGGGTGCGTGCGATTCAGTAGCGCCATCGCCGCCGCGGCCTGCGTGACGGTGGTGGGCATCGCCGCGGCCGATCCGCCGCCGCCGTGGCGCGACCTCGCCCCCGGGGTGCGGTGGATCGAAGCCCGGGAGTCCTTCCCCGATGAGCGCGGTGAGCTCCGCCCGCACCTCTGGGTGGTCGCCCGACTCGATCTTCGCCGCGCGAACCTTCAGGTCTACCGGTCGGTGCGCGCGCGCGTGGGGGAAGGGCTCTTCGACCCGCGCGCGGTGCTCGCGTTCAACGCTGGCTTCTTCGAGCCCGACCACCGCCCCAGCGGCGTGCTGCGCAGCGGAGGCCGCGCGTGGGGCGAGGCCGGTCCCGGGGGCGGGTCGGGGCTGCTCGTGGTGCATCAGGGGGTCGGGCGCGTGGTGTCGCGGGAGATCCTCGACGGCGGCGTCCCCTACGCGCCTGAGGACCTCGTGGCGCAGTGCGGCCCGCGGCTGGTGGAGACGGGAGGACAGGTCGGGGTCTACCGCGACGACGGTCGTCGCTTCGCCCGCACGGCGCTCTGTCTGCGGGACGAGGGGCGCACGCTCGACGCGGTGTTCACGTGGGAGGAGGGTGCCCCCCTGCGGGGCCCGGGGCTGCTGCATTTCGCGCATCGCCTCGGCCGCGCGGACCACACCGCGTCCCGCGGATGCGAGGCGGCGTTGAACCTCGACGGCGGTCCCTCGACGGGCGTGACCGCGCGGTCTCGCCCCGGGCGATGGAGCTTCGTGCACGACGCGGTGGGGCCCACGCCGTGGCTCCTCGTCGCGCGTCCTTGAGCGGTCTGGCAGACTCCCGCCCCATGCGGCTCGTCCTCTTGCTTCTCTCGCTCGTCGCGCTCGGTTGCTCCGCCGGGCAGATCCCCGTCGACATCGTCGACGGCGGCGAGGGCGACGTCGCCGTGCAGGGCTTCGACATCGCGAGCACCGGGCTCTGCGGCGCCAACCGACGTCCCTGCTGCGGCGGCCGCGCGTGCAACCGCACCCTCACCTGCGAGCAGGGCGTCTGCTGCGGCAGCGCCGGCGCCACCTGCGAGGACCAGCTCGATTGCTGCAGCTCCTTCGGCTGCAACAAGGGCCGCTGCTGCGTCGAGATCGGCGGGCTCTGCGAGACCAGCACCGACTGCTGCGAGGGGGGCCTGTGCCGCGACGGCGTCTGTGAGACGCCCGCGAACTGCGGCCGCCCCGACGAGCCCTGCTGCGCCGGCGCCTCGTGCCTCGCGGGGGCGCGCTGCGTGGGTGCGAGCTGCGTGGCGTGCGGCGCCGACGGCCAGGCCTGCTGCAGCGACGCGACCTGCAACGAGGGCCTGCAGTGCACCGCCGGCCGCTGCGCCGCGCCGCCCCCCTGCGGCGACGCCGACCAGCCCTGCTGCAACGGCCTCTGCGAGCGCGGCCTCACCTGCACCGCGGACGTCTGCGCGCGCCCCGCGGCCTGCGGCGCCACCGGCCAGGCCTGCTGCCCGGGGAGCGTGTGCAACGCGCCGCTGGTGTGTCAGTCGGGCTCATGCCGTACGCCCGCGCCCACCTGCGGCGCCCAGGGCCAGGCCTGCTGCGCGGGGAACACCTGCAGCGGCAGCCTCGGGTGCGAAGACGGCCGCTGCGCCGCGTGCGCCGCGCCGGGCGAGACCTGCGCGCGCACCGACCAGTGCTGCGGCGACTACGAGTGCAGCCCCACCCCCGTGCAGACCCGCTGCTGCCACCGCATCGGCGGGTCGTGCGCGACCTCCCTCGACTGCTGCGGCAACGCGCTCTGCGACCCCACCACGCGGCGCTGCGTGTGCCAGGCCGAGGGCGCGGCCTGCGTCGACGACACCGAATGCTGCGCCGGAACCACCTGCACCGCTGGGCGTTGCGCGCGCATGACGACCACCACGCCGACCTGCCGCGCCTTCGGCGCCACCGGCTGCACCCTGAGCGCCGACTGCTGCTCGGGCCTCTCGTGCTCGTCCACGACCGCGGGCACGCGCCGCTGCTGCACCCCCGTGGGCACCGCGTGCGGCGCGACGACGACGGGCGACGCGGGGGTCGGCGACGGGGGCATCGCCGACGCGCGGGTGGCCGACGCGGGCGCGGGCGCGAACACCTGCTGCGGGCGCATGGCCTGCGCGGTGTCAGGCACCGCGACCGGGCGCTGGTGCGTGTGTCAGGCCGCGGGCATGCCCTGCGACGGCAACGACTGCTGCCCGGGGCTCACCTGCACCGGCGGCACGTGCCGCGCGCCCACGACGACCTGTCTCGCGCCCGGGAGCACCACGATCTGCACCAGC
>JBILLI010000784.1:0-3596 GCA_044376155.1 Polyangiales bacterium | reverse complement strand
GTCATGGGGTTGATCGGCGGGTTCACGAGCTGAGAGATCAGCACGTTGAAGTTGCGCGCCAGGTTCACCTGGTTGTCGCGCATCGAGTTCGAGTTATCGATCTCGAACAAGATGTCCACCTGGTCGACCGCGTTGTTCTCCACGGGGAGCACCACGGCCGACGTCAGCCTCGCCGCGGGCGCCGCCACGGGGCGATCGAGACACGCGGGCACCAGCGCGAGCGACGCTGAAATGCCCCAACCGAGCTTTGTGCGCATGGGAACGAACCTCCGGAGCGCTTCTCGGAGCAATCCCGGCGCCACACGAATTCGACTTGATTCACAGTGGTTTCACGCGATGCCCGACAACCCCTGTTGGCGCGCGGCGCGGTTGGCGGTGGCGGCGCGTAGTTGACGCCGCGTGCCGCAGGCGGATACCTCCCTCCAGGCGAAATCCATGACACGTGTGCTTCTGGTCGACGACGAAGAGAACCTGCGCCTGGCGCTACGGACCCACCTGCGCAAGCAGGGCTACGAGGTCAGCGCCGTGGGCAGCGTCGACGCCGCCCTCGCGGAGCTGGAGCGCGACCCGGTGGACTTCCTGGTCACCGACGTGAAGATGCCCGGCCGCTCGGGCCTCGAGCTGCTCACCACCACGCGCCAGCGCTGGCCCGCGACCGTGGTGGTGGTGATGAGCGCCTACGGCTCCCACGAAGACGCCCTCGCGGCGATCAAGGGCGGCGCCCAGGACTACCTCACCAAGCCCTTCGCCCCCGGCGACCTCGCGTTCACCATCCGCAAGGCCGAGGAGCGCGAGGCGCTCAAGCGCGAGAACAAGGAGCTCCGCGCGCAGCTCGCCCGGGACCATCAGTTCGACGCCCTCGTCGCGCGCAGCGACGTGATGAAGCAGCTCTTCGCCACCATCTCCCGGGTGGCGGCCTTCAAGACCACGGTGCTGATCCAGGGCGAGACCGGCGTGGGCAAGGAGCTCGTGGCGCGTGCGATTCACAACCGCTCGCCCCGGCGCACCAAGCCCTTCCTCGCGGTGAACTGCGGCGCGATCCCCGGGAACCTCATCGAGAGCGAGCTCTTCGGGCACCGCAAGGGCGCGTTCACCGACGCCCACGCCGACAAGCGCGGGATCTTCGAGGAGGCCGACGGCGGCACCCTCTTCCTCGACGAGATCACCGAGATCCCGATCCTGCTGCAGGTGAAGCTCCTGCGGGTGCTGCAGGAGAGCACCGTGCGGCGCGTGGGCGAGAACCACGACCGCAAGGTCGACGTGCGCATCGTCGCGGCGACCAACAAGGAGCTCGCGAAGGAGGCCAAGGCCCAGCGCTTCCGCGAAGATCTCTACTTCCGCCTCAACGTGCTCTCGCTGACCATCCCCGCGCTGCGGGAGCGCCGCGAGGACATCCCCCTGCTCGTGGAGCACTTCATCGGGCGCTTCAACGAGAAGCTCGGCACGAGCATCACGGGCATCGACCCCCGTGCGATGCAGATCCTCACGGAGTTCTCGTGGGACGGCAACGTGCGACAGCTCGAGCACGCGATGGAGCGCGCGATGGTCCTGTGCGAGAGCACCGTGATCCAGCTCCAGGACCTCGAGCCCCGCATCCGCGAGCCCGCGGATCCCATTGCCGCGGAGCTCGACAAGGGCAACTACTCCATCAAGAAGACCGTGCGCATCGTGGAGGAGATCCTGATCCGCCGGGCCCTGGAGAAGACCAAGGGCAACCGCACGCGCGCGGCGGAGCTCCTGGAGATCTCGCACCGCGCGCTGCTCTACAAGATCAAAGAGTTCGGCGTCAGCTAGAGGCCCCGAAGCGCATCGGGTAGTCGACCTCGACCTCGCCGCCCTCAGGCTGGGGATAGCGCCAGCTCCGCACCGCGGTCTGCACGCACTGGGTGAGCTCGGGCACGCGCACCGAGTCGCTGATGACCCGCGTGCTGCCCACGAGCCCCTGGCGGTTGATGCGCACCCGCAGCACGATCACCCCGCTCACCGCGCGGGAGCGCGAAGACGACGAGTAGCAGGCTGAGATCTGCGCGCGCTTCTGGTTGTAGACGAAGCTGAACACCCGCGGATCCATGGTCCCCGTGGCGTCGGTCTCCTCGCCGAGGTGAAAGCCCCCGGTGGTGACCCGCGGCCCGCGCTCGATGACCCCGTTCTCCGCCGCAGACGGCGTGGTTCCGCCCGCGGTCCCGGGGGGGCCGCCGGGAGCGCCCGCGCCGTTGCTCTCCGCGGCGCTGCCGTTGCTCTCCGTGGGGCTGCCATTGCTCCCCGCGGCGCTGCCATTGTTCCCCGCGGCGCTGCCGTTGTTCCCCGCGGCGCTGCCATTGTTCCCCGCGGCGCTGCCGTTGTTCCCCGCGGCGCTGCCGTTGTTCCCCGCGGCGCTGCCGTTGCTCCCCGCGGCGCTGCCGTTGGTGCCTGCGTTGCCCGCCACGCGCGGCGGCGTACGCGGCGTGCCCGTCCTCCGCGGCGCGGCGCCCTCCTGCGACGACGGTCGCACGGGCACCACCGCGGCAGGCTCACCGAGCAGCCCCACGGGCGTCATGGGAACGATCTGCGGCTCCACGGGCGCCCTGTACGCGAGCGCAGCCCCCAGCGCGAGGCACGCGACGCCGGTGCTCGCGGCGATGCCCATCACGCGCCCTCGAGGCAGGCCGTTCATCGGCAGCGTCGCGCCGTCGAGGGACCCGCCTCCCTGCGACGAGGGACCGCGCCCCTGCATCGAGGCCGCGCGTGCGGCGCCGCCCACCCCGCTCATCGTCGGAGGCTTGCCATCACCCTCGGCGACCAGCGCGACACCGCACTGGTTGCAGAACCTCGCGTCCTCTGGGTTGGACGCCCCGCAGGAGGTGCAAAACACCCGCGTGCTCATAGCACGACCGGGGCGTGTCGCGTTGCTGTCAAGCCTCTTCGCGAGAGTTGTGAGGAACTCGCCACGGGCGCGCCGTCGCTGAAACAATCGCGCGCATGGAGTTCTCCCGAAGAGACCACGGCTGGCTTGAGGTGATCTGCGGTCCGATGTTCAGCGGCAAGACCGAGGAGCTCATCCGGCGGCTGCGCCGCGCGCTCATCGCGAAGCAGCGGGTGCAGGCGTTCAAGCCCGCCATCGACCGGCGCTACCACGACGCCCGCATCACCAGTCACAGCGCGCAGTCGGTCGACGCCGTGCCCGTCCCCGACGTTGACGCCCTGCGCGACGCGCTCCGCCCTGACACGCAGGTCGTCGGCGTCGACGAGGCGCAGTTCTTCGGCGTGGAGCTCCTTGATCTGGTGCAGTCCCTCGCCGACTCCGGCGTGCGCGTGGTCATCGCAGGCCTCGACCAGGACTACCTCGGGCGCCCCTTCGAGCCCATGCCACAGCTCCTCGCGGTGGCGGAGCTCGCCACGAAGTGCAACGCCGTGTGCTCCTGCTGCGGTGGCCTCGCGAGCCGCTCGTTCCGCCTCGTCGGCGGCGGAGATCAGGTGCAGGTCGGCGCGGCGGAGAGCTATGAGGCCCGCTGCCGCGCGTGCTACCTCGCGGGCATGCGGCAGGCAGCTCGGAGGGATCGCAGCGCGGGCTGAGCCCTGAGACGGGTTCCGTGGATAGGCTCGAATACCGTCCTCGC
>JBILLI010000140.1:0-13072 GCA_044376155.1 Polyangiales bacterium | reverse complement strand
TCGCGAGGCCAAACTCCGGGCGGGGCGTCGCGCTGACCCAGCGCTCGGCATCGAGGTCGGAGAGCGCGCGACCGAGCTCGCCGAGCTGCGTGGCGTCGCCGTCACCCGCGACGGGACGGGCCATGCGCCACATCCCGTCGGCGCGCACGAGCTCCTCGCGCAGGGGCGCGGCGTCGATGAGCAGGGCGCGCAGGTCCTCTTCGCTGTCGTGGACCACCGAGCGCGGGCGAAAGCGCAGGGGCTCGACGCGCAGGGTCTCTTCGAGCGACGGGGCGAAGCGCAGCACCACGGGCTCGTCGTCGCGGCTCACGGCCACGCCGGCCTCGTCGCGGGCGCCGACGTTGATGCGCTCGACGCCCTCGACGCCGCTGCGGGTGATCTCCAGGGTGACCCGCGGGGTGGTGAGCCCGTGGGCCGCGCGCACGTCACCCTCCAGGCGCTGCCCCGCGGCGATGTCGTGCAGGGTGTTGAGCCACGACTCCACGCTCTCAACGTCCACCGGGAACGCGTTGCCCACGGCCTGCCAGCCCGCGGCCTCGCGACGCAGCGTGAAGCTCACGCCCTCGCCGCGCACGGTCACCTGCGCGACCTCGTCGGTGCGTGCGCTCAGCACGTGGTCGTCGACGAATCCTGCCGGGGGCGCCCGCAGCGCGTCGACGAAGGAGCGCGGGAAACACACCGCCGTGCGCGTGCCCCCGCGGCGGGCCGCGACCTCGCCCTCGTGCCCCGGACACTCCCCGCCGAACTGCAGGACCACGGGCTCCACCGAGCCGCGGCGCACCGTGAGGGTCACCGCGGGGGAGGCGAGGCCGAGACGGGTGAGCGCGGCGTCGTCGAGCTCGTCGCCGAGGGTGCGGGTCGCCCGGAGCTCCCGGAGCTGCGCGGTCACGGCCTCCACCGCGCCGCGCGAGGCGCGCCCGAGGTCGGGGGTCGCGAGTCGCCACACCGGGCCGCGGCGGGCGAGGTCCAGCGCGCGGTCGCCCACGCGGATCTCCAGGCGCTCGATGCGCGTCGGGTCCACCTGCGCGACGTTGCGGTCGCGGTAGTCGGCGCCGCCGCGGTCCCAGGCCTCGCCGAAGGAGCCCGGGAGCACGATCACCGCGCCCGCCGTGGACCCGCCCCGGGCGTCGGCCTGCACGTACACCGCGCGCTCCTGCTGCACGGCGCCGCCGAGGGTGAGCCGCGCGGTGCGCTCGTTGCCCTCGAAGACCTCGGCCACGACCCGCGGCGACTCGAAGCCGAAGCGCGCGCGGCTGTTTCCGTCGATGGCTCCCAGCACGCGATCGGCCTCGGCGCCTTCGAGCTCCGAGAGCAGCCGCTCGACCTCCAGGGGGTCACCCGGGCGACGACCGTTCGCGGTCTGCACGAGCCACTGCGGCCCGTCTTTGTGCAGCGAGAACGACTCTCCGCCGCGGGTCACGGCGATGCGGGTGACCCGCTCGCGGTGAAAGCCCTGCCAGACGTTGCGGCGGCGCGCGCGGAGCTCGTCGGTGGTGGCCCGCGGGCTGTCGCGCCAGATCAGCAGCGACATCGCCGCCACCGCCGCGGTGAGGGTGAGCACGGTGCGATAGCGCTTCATGAAGTCCTTCGTGATCGGTAGACCGCGTAGCCCACGAGCGCGGCCGCCAGCGGGATCAGCAGGATCACGTAGAGCCCGATCTGTCCGAGGTCCCGCTCGCTCACGAGGAGCGCGGCCCGGGACGCGGGGCGCGAGGGGATGTTCACCAGCTCGCGGCGCGCGGTGAGCCAGCCCACGATGGACTCGGCGAGGTTCGCGTTGGCCACCGAGGCCCGCGCGGAGAGGGAGAAGTACTCGTCGCCGAGGATCTCCGACGTGCCGGCGAAGACCACCCGTCCCGAGGCCGAGCCCTCGCGCCGGGGCGCGTCGCGGAGCTGCGAGGCCATGGCGATGCCCACGGGGCCCTGCACGTCTTCGCTGCCCTTCACGGGGGTGAAGGTGCGGAGCAACTCCGCGATGGCGGTCTCGCCCCACGCGGCGGGCGTGGTGCTCACGATGAGGTCGGGGGCGACGTCGGCCCCCTCGGCGCGTCGCACCGGGCGCACCATGCCCGCGATGATGGACGACCCGCGCAGGTCGCGGGTGATCTCGTGGTCGTTCCACGAGTCGGCGCGAAAGTGCACGGGTACGGTCTCGGAGAGCAGGTGGCGCGCGTCGCTCTCCACCGTGAGCGCCGCGGGGAGCTGCATGCCCGCGAGGCGCGCGAGGTTCTCCAGGCCCGTGGGCACGATGCGCCCCTCGAGCACCACGAGGTCGACGAAGACCGCGACGTTGCCGCCCGCGCGGAGGTAACGAATGAGCGCGGCCTCGTCCTCGGAGGACCAGGTGCGCTGCGCGCCCGCGACGACCACCGCGTCGCAGCTCGCGGGCACGCCCGTGGACCCGTGGACCTCGACCTCTTCGACCACGAAGTTCAGGTGCCGCAGAGCCTCCGCGAGCGACGCGCCCGAGCGCGCGCTGCGGGTGAGGGTCATCTCGGCGTGGCCGGTGGTGAAGCAGAGCTTCGTGGCGCGGTCTTGCGACACGTTGAGCAGCGCCTCGGAGATCGAGCGCTCGACGGTGATCTTCGCGTTGAGGATCCGCGTGGCGCCCTGCTCGTCGTCGCCGTCGGGCTGACCGAGCTCGCGGAGCGACTCGCGCTGCACCTCCCAGTGCCGCGCGCCTCGCCGCACGAGGATGCCCGCGGTGGACAGCGTGCGCTCGCCGTTGTTCGCCTGCAGGAGCTGCAGCCCGACGTCCTGCGAGAGGCCCAGCAGGCGCTCGCGCTGACGGTCGGGGTCGATGTAGTGCAGGCGCACCCGCGGAGAGCTCGCGGCGTAGCGCTCGGCGAGCTCGGAGACGTCGGCGTAGAGCGGCTCGTCGCGGGCGAGGAGCACGTAGAGGTCCACGGGCTCGCGGAGGCCGCGCACGATCTCGACGCTGCGCGAGGAGAGGGTGAAGGATCCCGCGGAGGTCCAGTCGAAGCGGGTGTAGCGCCGGGCGGCGTACCAGTTCACCAGCACGAGGAGCACCAGCGAGAGCACCACCACCGCGGGGCCGCGGAGGAACGCGTCGAGGGCGCGGGCGCCCCGGTTCGGCGTCGCGGTCATCTACGCCTCCTTGCGGGCGCCCACGGCGCGCATGGTCATGGCGAGGGAGAACGCGATCACCGACCCGTAGTAGACCAGCGCCCGGGAGTCGACGATGCCCACCGAGAAGTGCTCCAGGTGCTCCCAGAGGTTCACGTAGGAGAAGAACCGCCGCTGGGCCTCTTCTTGAAAGATGTAGGCCCCGAGGCCCATCGCGAACATCACCCCGCCGATGACCCCGAAGCTCATCACGAAGGCCGTGACCTGCGAGCGCGCGAGGGCCGACATCATCACCCCGAGGGCGGTGAACGCGCCGCCGATGAGCAGCACGCCCGCGTAGGCCGCCGCGAGGGCGGGCCAGTCGACCGGGCCGTAGCGCCGCACCACGAGTGCGTAGAGCAGGGTCGGCAGCCACAGGGCCGCGTAGGTGGTGAACGCGCCGAGGAACTTCCCGGCCACCACGGCCTCGTCAGTGACGGGCGCGGTCAGCAGGGTCTCCATCGTGCGGGAGCGTCGCTCCTCGGCGAAGGTGCGCATGGTGAGCGCGGGGCAGAAGATCATCAGCGAGAGCACCGAGAGCATGGTGCTGCCGAAGAACATCTGCAGCGGGCCCCGGGCGCCGACCACCGCGGGGTTGCTCGCGGTGATCTTCATGAAGAACCAGAAGACCACCCCGTTGAACACCAGGAACGAGACCATCACCGCGTAGGCCAGCGGGGAGCAGAAGTTCGCGATGAGCTCACGCTTGTAGATCGCCCAGGCCGCTCGCATCTACGCCTCCTCGACCTTCGTCTCGCGCGCCTTCGTGAGCGCATGGAACACCGACTCCAGGCTCGACGCCTCGGGCGCCACCCCGCGCACGCCGATGCCCCGCGGACCCAGCGCGTCGAGCACGGCGTCGAGGCACGCGTCGCCGCCCGCCCCGAGGTCGATGCGCGCCACGCGGGACTCGTCGCGCGCCGTGACCTCGTCGACCTTCACCCCGTCGACCGCGGCGCAGACCTCGCGCACGGCAGACTCGATGTCGACGGTGTGACCCGCGCGGGGCACGAGGGTCAGCGCGTACCGTCGGCGGTCGCCCTGGAGGTCGGCGCGCACGCTGTGAATGTCCCCCTGCGCCACGAGCCGCCCCTCGTGCAGGATGATCACCGATTCACAGACCGCCTCGACCTCCTGCAGGATGTGCGTCGAGAGGAACACCGTGTGCTCCCCGCGCAGCCCCCGGATCACCTCGCGAAAGCGCAGGATCTGGTTGGGGTCGAGCCCCTCGGTGGGCTCGTCGAGGATGAGCAGCGGGGGCGACGCGACCAGCGCGTCGGCGAGGCCCACGCGCTGACGAAAGCCCTTGGAGAGGTCCCCGATGAGCCGTCGGCGCACCTCGGTGACGTCCGCGAGCTCCATCGCGCGGTCCTCGGCGCGGCGGCGGTCTCGACTCGGGACCCCTTTGATCTCCGCGCGAAACCGCAGGTACTCCTCGACCCGCATCTCGGGGTGCAGGGGCACGGTCTCGGGCATGTACCCGATGCTCCTTCGTGCATCGAGGCTGTTCTCCACCACGTCGTGCCCGTTCACCGTGGCCGTCCCCTCCGTGGGGGGCAGGTACGCGGAGAGCATCTTGAGCGTGGTGCTCTTGCCCGCGCCGTTGGGGCCGAGAAAGCCCACCACTTTGCCGCGGGGCACGGTGAAGGTGAGCGACTGCACCGCGGTGCGGGCGCCGAAGCGTCGGGTGAGGTCTTTGGTCTCGATCACGGGCGGGAGTGCGGGGGTAGTGCGGGGGCGATGGGGGTGTCAAGCGGGCCCCTCGGCGGAGTCCAGTTTTGTGCGTGAATTCAGGCGTTGCGGAGAACTGGCGGGGCTGACGATTTCGTCGTGAAGAAGGGCCCATGACCCTTGTCCTTGTCGCGCTGGTGGTGGGCCTCGTCGCGTCCGACCTCCTCAACCTCGTCGAGCGGATGAAGAGCTGAAGGGACGGCACCCGTCGGGGGAGGGGGCCGACATGCTACGGTGGGGCGCATGACAGCGGTCGCGCGACGGGTCATGACCGTGCACTACCCGGAGACGGATCACATGGGTGAAGACGCGCTCCAGCGCTTCATCGCAGAGCTGTTGCGGCCGATGATCGCGCGGTGGTTCGAGGCGCAGGGGCGGCGGCTCTTCGTCGGCGCGGACCAGTTCTTCTACTTCGTCGAGGGAGACCCGACGCAGCGCATCGCGCCGGATGTCTACGTGCTCCCCGGCGTGGATCCTGACGCCGCGCCGCCTTGCTGGAAGCGGTGGGAGATCCCGAACGGTCCCTCACTGGCCGTCGAAATCGTCTCACGGGACTTTCACAAGGACTACGAAGACGCGCCCGTGGACTACGCCCGCCTCGACACGCGGGAGCTGGTGATCTTCGACCCGAAGGTCACGCCGCGCAGCCGCGTGCGGGTGCGCTGGCAGGTCTACCGTCGCGTGGGGAGCCGGGGCTTTCGGCTCGTCGAGCGCAGCAATGAAGACCGGGTCTTCTCCAAAGAGCTGGGGTGCTTCTTGCGCGTCGTGGGCGGGGGGCCGTCGGCGCGTCTGCGGCTCGCCATGGGGGAGCGGGGCGAGACGCTGGTGCCCACCCCGGCGGAACGCGAGGAAGCCGCCCTGAAGATGGCGCGAGAGGCCGCGCAGAGGGAGGCCGAAGCCGCGCAGAGGGAGGCCGAGGCGCGCGCGCAGGTGGAGTCGCAGCAGGCCGAGATCGAGAGCCTTCGTTTGCAGCTCCGCGCGCTGCAGCGAGGGCGGTGAGCGTTCGGGACGAGCGCGTCTCGTCGGGATCGCGCCAACGATGAAGGGCCTCCGCGGGAGCTTCATCGTCGCAATGCGTCGCGCGATGGCAGGCGTGAATGCCGGGGGAGCCCGGTGCATCCATAGGGTTCGACGCGGCCGGTGCGCCCCCATCTCGGGCGGTGACGCCGCGTGGGAACGCCCATGTTACTGTCCTCCGCCACGTCGTTGAGAGCCCTGCAAACCCACGAGGATGACGCCGTCCCGGCCTACGTCACCCGCGCCCAGCGGGGGGACGCGCGCGCCTTCGAGGACATCTACCGCATGCATCGCCGGGACGTGTCTCGGCTGGCAGCGCGGCTCCTCGGGCCCCGGGGTGACCTCGAAGACGTGATCCAGGAGGTGTTCATCCAGGTGTTTCGCTCCCTGGCCACCTTCCGCGGCGACTCGCGCTTCTCGACCTGGTTGCACCGGGTGACGGTGAACGTCACCCTCATGCACATCCGCGCGCTGCGCTCGCGCCCGCAGCTCGGCAACGAGCTCCTGCACGAGCCTGCGGCGCCTGAAGACGACTCCCCGGCCGACGGCGCCGCCCGCGCTGAGCGCCTGCGGGCGCTGTACAAGATCCTCGACACCCTCTCGGAGAAGAAGCGCGCCGTGTTCATCCTCCATGACATCGAGGGCATCGCCGCGGCGCAGGTCGCGAAGATGGTGGAGAGCAACGTGCTCACCGTGCGCACGCGGCTCTTCTACGCCCGCAAGGAGGTCTACGCGGCGATGGCGCAGGACCCGACGCTGGAGTCCATCGCGCAGGAGCTTCAGGCCGACGCGCAGGAAGGAGCGGCGCCGTGAGCCACCCCTCAGACGAGACCCTCTTCGCCGCGGCCCGGGGTGACGACCTCCCCGAGGTCTTCGCGCACACCGACCGCTGCTCGGCCTGCGCCGCGCGCCTGCGTCGCCTCCAGGGCGGCGCCGTCGCGATGCGCGAGGCGAAGCGCTCCATGCCCGACCTCAACTGGAACCGCCTCGACGACGTGATCGCCCGCGAGGCCGTCGTCGCCGCGCGGGACATCCGCGTCGCCGCGCCGGTGGGTCGCGGAGGCTGGCTGCGTCCGCTGTCCCTGGTCTTCGCCGTGGGCGCCGCCGCGGCGGCCGCGGTGGTGGTGATGCGCCCCACGCCCGAGGTCGCGACCCCCGTGGCGCAGCGGGTCCCGGCGGTGCGCCCGACCCCTGTGCAGCGCCGTGCGGTCGACGCCACCGTGCTGCTCAGCACCGCGGGCTCGACCCTTCGCACCACCGAGAACGGCCCGTCCACGGATCTCTCCAGCGCCATCCCGCGCGAGGGCGCGCGGCTGGAGACCTCCTCCGGGGCGCGGGCGGTGCTCGCGCTGCAGCCGGGCGTGACCCTTGATCTTCGCGCCGAGAGCGCGGCCTCCCTCTCGCGTCTCCGCGAGGGCGAGTCTGTGGTGACCCTCGACCGGGGCGCCCTGCGCCTCGCGCGCAATGAGGGCAATGCCGACGTGTCCCTCCGCGCGGGCGCATGGTCGGTGCGGGCCGAGGGCGACGTGCTGGCGCGTCGCGAGCTCGACGTGATCCGCGTGGTGGTCCTCGCGGGGCGCGCGTCGGTGCAGCGCGAGGGCGCGTCGGCGCTGACCTTCTCGGGCCCGGTGACCCTGGAGCTCCCGGTCGAGGGTGACGCCCGCCGGGTGGGCGAGACCGCCCTTGACGAAATCGCCCTGGATCTCAGCGCGTTTCGCGCCGAGAGCGCGCTGCTCCGGGTGCCCGCGCTGGACCCCGCGGCCGTGCTCTCCCTCGGTGACCTGACGCTGCCCACGGGCGTGAGCACCCTGCGCGTGGCGACGGCGCGTCCGCTCACCGCGCGGGTGGGTCGGGTGAGCTACACGCTCGACATCGGCTCGGGTGAGGTCGTGACCTGGCGTCGCTTGACGGTGGTGGCCGCGCGGGAGCCCGTGGCGCCGCGCCCGTCTCCCCGCACCGCCCCGGCGATCACCGCGCCCGAGCCGCCCGACCCGGGGCTCGCGCCGGTGCAGATCCAGGCCGTGGCCCGCGCGGTGGGTGCGCGCATGCGGCACTGCTTCTCGACCTGCGTCGAGCAGAACCGCTGCGCCGCCGACGAGGGGCAGCTCCGGGTGAACGTGTCGCCCGACGGGTCCGCGACGCTCGCGCCCATCCCGGCCTCGCTCGAGGGCGCGCGGCGCTGCCTCGAAGGAGAGGTCGGTCGCTTCCGCGGAACGCCCGCCGCGGCGCCCTACGCCATCGCCATCGGGTTCAACACCCGCCGCTGATTTCACGTCGGCGGCGGGTCCTCCACCGAGAGCATCACGAAGACCGCGCGTCCCGGGAGCGGGAATCCCAGCCAGTCCTGCAGCGGCGCGGGGCTCTCGCGGAGCGCGCCCAGCGGGTTCGAGAGGGGGCGGTCGGCGACCCGCGCGTCGAGGAGGTTCGTCACCTGCACCGCGAGGCTCATCGACCGCGCGAAGGGCGGCGTCACCGACACCGTCGCGCCCACCAACGCCCGCGCCGGGACCACCGTGCCGTTGGCGTCATCGAGGGGTGTGCGGTCGAGGAACGAGACATCCATCGACGCGCGGGCCCAGCCGAACCGCCCCTCTACGCGCGCGTAGAGGTCGTGCGGCGCGACCCCGGGCAGGGCGTTGCCCGCGGTGCCCGCCTGCCCCGCGGTGATGCGCGCGTCGATGAAGGCGTAGGCCAGGGTCAGCCGCAGGTGCTCGCGCCACGCCACGCGCACCTGCGCCTCGACGCCGAACACCCCCGCGCGGTCGCGGTTCACCGGGCGATACAGCGCGCGGTCGGTCTGCCGCAGGACCACCACGTCCTCCACGTCCCGCGCGAAGCCCGCGGCCTCGACGCGCAGCGACCACGCGCGCTCCCGCAGCGAGACCACCGCGCCGAGGTCTCCGCTCCACGCGCGCTCGTTGCGCAGCGAGGGGTTGCCCGCGATGACCCCGCGATCGCCGTAGAGCTCCACCAGCGTGGGCGCGCGCTGGAGCCACGCGCCGTTGGCCCGCAGCTCGAGCCACGGGGTCACCTTCACCCGCGCGCCGAGGCGCGGCGAGAGCAGCCAGCGGTCGACGCTCCCCGAGGCGCCCCGGTCGAGCACGAGCTCGCCCCCCACGCCGCCATCGACCCGCAGTACGCCCGCGCTCGCCGAGAGCTCCGCGCCGAGCATCGCGCCGAGGCGCTCGCCCTCGGGCGCCCCCGCGGACCGCGCGTCGACCCCCTCTCCGCGCACACGCAGCACGGCCTCGCCCCGCAGCGCCCGCCACGCGGCCTCGCCCAGCGCGCCGACCTCGCCGTGCCACCCCGTCGCCCGGTCGGTGCCTTCGCGCAGCGTGCTCAGCGGGCGCGGTCCGCGGTTGTCGAGCAGCTCCTCGCGGGCCCCCGCCGCGCCGTAGAGCGTGAGCCGTGCGCGGGCGCCGCGCACCATCGCGCCCGCCCGCACCAGCACCCGGCGCTGTTCGCTGAACGGACCCTCTGTGGGATACCCCGCGACCCCCGCGAGCCCACGGCGGCGGTAGCCCGCGAGCACCTGCACACACGGCGCCTCGACGCTGGGGGCGGCGCCTGCGCAGAAGCGTCCGAAGAGGTCCACCGCGTCGGAGGCGTTGTTCGTGCGCGTGGCCTCGCCGTCGTCGCGCGGGTCGTCGGTGCCGCGCGGGTCGTAGTACCCGAAGTCTCCCTGCGTGCCGCGGTAGCTCAGCGCGAAGAGGCCCTGCGCCGCCCCGCTGCGACCCGCCACGAACACTCCGCCCCGACGCGCGCCGAAGGACCCTCCGCCCGCGCCCACCCACGCCGTCGGTCGCGCGGGGATCGCGCGGGTGGTGAGCGACACCGCGCCGCCGAGACCGCCGTGCCCGAAGCGCAGCGGCACCGCGCCGCGGTAGACCTCCGCGCGCTCGAGCACCGCGGGCGGCAGCAGCGAGGGATCGACCTCGTCGCTCGCGGCGCTGTTCAGCACCACGCCGTCGAGCACCAGCAGCACGTGCGCCGCGGGGGCGCCGCGGAGCGACACCCGCTGCGCCGCGAAGCCATCACCCATCCGTCGGAGCTGCAGGCCCGGCGCGTCGAGCAGCAGGTCGCCCACGGATTCTGCCGCGCGGGCGCGGTCCCGCAGGTCGATGCTGGTGGCGAAGCGAACCCCGGCCTCCTCCCGCGCGCCGTCTGCCGCCGCGCGGTCACCGCGCACAACTCCTTCTCCCGCAGGGCTTTGCGCCCACGCGGCGGGCGCCCCCAGCGCGAGGGAAAAGGCAAGAATTCTCGTCGGCGAGCGCGGGGCCACGGGCGTGGACGTTGTAACCGATTGCGCGTCGGCCGCGGCTCCGGCAGGCTGCGCCCGATGCGAACGGTGCTGGTCGTGAGCGATGACGGCGCCCTGCGGGCCTCGCTCTCCACGGCGCTGGAGGCGGCCGGGTGGGTCGTCGGGGTCGCGTCCGACGGCGAGACGGGCGTGCAGCACGCGTTCGTCACCGCGCCCGACCTGCTCATCGCGCGGCTGGAGATGCACGGCGTCACGGGGCTGCAGCTCTGTCAGCTGGTGCGGGGTGATCCCTCCCTCGCGCACATGCCCGTCGTGCTCGTGGGTGCCAGCGGTGACCGCCGCGCGCGCTTCATGGCCCGGCGTTCGGGCGCCGACGCGCTGCTCGATGCGCGGGACCTCGCCGCCGTGGTGCGCACCGCCCGGGAGCTCGCGCCCGACGCCGAGGAGGTCGAGCCCTTCGCGCCGCGAAAACCCCGGGAGGCCATTCGCGGCAGCGCGATCCCCACACGTCTGTCGTCGCTGCTGGAGCAGGCGCTCTTCGAGGCGATGGTCACCAACGAGCTGCGCGCCATCGCCTTCGAGGCCCGCGACATGGACGCGCTCTTCGGCAGCCTCGCGCGCCTGCTCTCGGAGCTCATCGCCTACGAGTGGCTCGCGGTCTCGGTGCACCGCGGCGACAGCCTGCACACCTGGCTGCACCAGCGCATCGGCGAGCCCGATCGGTGCCCGGCCGACGTCGCCACGGCCATCGGGCTCGGCCCGCAGGAGTCAGGCTTCGTGCGGGTCATCGCCGACGACCTCCCGGTCACGGGCGTCGAGGGCGCGGTGGTGCGGGCCCACGCGCTGCAGCTCCACGGCCGCGCGCTGGGGCGGCTCACGGTGCGCCTCGCGACCCCCTTCCCCACGCAAGACGACGCGACGGTGCTCGCCCTCGCGGCCCGCGAGGTGGCGCTGCCGCTGCACGCCGTGATGCTGATGGAGGAGACCGGGCGACTCGCCTCCACCGACATGCTCACGGGCCTCGCGAACCGCCGCATCGCGACGGAGGCCCTCGCGCGGGAGCTCGAGTCGCGCGACCGTCGCCCGCGCTCGGTGGGCGTGGCCCTCGTGGACGTGGACTTCTTCAAGCGCATCAACGACCGTCACGGGCACTCGGTGGGCGACCGCGCGCTGCAGCACGTCGCGCAGGTGCTGCTCAACACCGCGCGCACGGGCGACCTCTTCGCGCGCTGGGGCGGCGAGGAGTTCCTGGTGCTGCTCTCGAACGTCGGCGAGGAGGGCGCGCGCACCGCGGCGGAGCGCATCCGTCGGGCCATCGCGAGCTCCCTCGTGTCGCTGGAGAACGGCTCGGAGCTCCCCATCACCGTGTCGGTGGGCGTGGCGCTCGCGCGCGGGCGGGGCATGGACGCGGTGCTCGAGGCCGCCGACGCCGCGCTCTACGCCGCCAAGGGCCGGGGGCGCGACCGGGTCGTGCTCGAAGACGAATTGACCGACGAGGAGCGCAGCGCGGCGTCGCGCTGAACGCCGATCCCCCTCAAGCGCATCACAGCCCGCGCCGATGTCCGGCGGTGATGCGCTCCCTCACGATCCCAGCCCTGGCCCTCGCGCTGACCCTCGCGCCCACCGCGGGCGACGCGCGGTCGGATCAGTACACCCAGAGCGGCGAGCCGGTGCGCTGGCACCGCGTGGCGCTGCCCTTCGTGCTCGACCCCAGCGTCACCGACGCGGCCACACTTCCGCGTCCGTTGGAGGTCATCGAGCGCGCGGCCGGCGTGTGGCGCGGCATCGCCAACGCGCCGCGGGTGAACCTCCTGGCCGGGAGCCTCGGCCCGCCGGGCTACGACCCGGTGCGCCGCGAGAACAACGTGAGCGGCATCACGGTGTACCGCAACGGCTTCCCCGTGCGCATGGAGCGCCCGGTGCTCGCGGTGACCCTCGTGACCCGCGACAGCGCCACGGGAGAAATTTACGACGCCGACATCCTCGTCGACGCGTGGCGCAACCGCTTCGCCGTGCTCACCGCGACGGGTGTCATGGGCGACCCCAACGCGCCCAACGACTGGCAGAACGTGCTCACCCACGAGTTCGGCCACGCCCTCGGGCTCACCGAGGACTTCGACCACAACGACGCCACCATGTACCCCTCGTCGCTCCCCGGCGAGGTGCGCAAGCGCGACCTCGACGGCGAAGACCGCGCGTCCATCGCGGGCGCGTACGCCGCGGCCATCGACGGTCAGGGGCCCATCTACCCCGCGGGCTGCGGCGGCGCGCGGGTGTCGCCGCGCTCCCCCTCGGGCGGTCCCGCGTGGGCGCTGCTCGCGGTGGCGTGCCTCGGCCTCGCGGCGTGGCGCGTGCGTCGCCGGGGCGCGGTGGGATTCGCGGCCATGGGCGGGTTCTTCCTCGTGCTCGCGGTGCCGTCGCCGCAGGCCAAGCCCGTGCGACCCGCCGAGGTGGTGCGCGTCGACACGCGGCGCGAGGGGGGGATGATCCTCACCCGCGCGGTGCTGCGCGAGGGCGGGCGCGAGCGGGTGGTGGAGCTCCCCGGCGGGAGGCACCAGGGCCTCGTGCAGACGGCCTACGACACGCCCTCGGGCGACGCGCTGAACCCGGGCGCGACGGTCGACGCCGAGGGGATGTCAGCTCCGTAGCTCGGCGACCTTCTGCCCGAAGATCCGCTCGATCTTGGCGAGCAGCGCCTCGGAGGGGTCGACGCGAAAGCGCGGCAGGCGGATGGCCACCTCGCCGTCGGAGGTCTTCACCACGGCGTTCATCGGACAGCGCCCGGGGTGCTCCGCGAGGCAGCGCTTGAGCGCGTCCAACCGCTTGCGCGCCACGGGGATGTCGCGCAACACGTCGTCGTTGAAGCGCAGGGTGACCCCGCTCGCGCGCTGGCTCAGCGCGGCGCCGAGCGAGACCGCGGAGTTGAGCATCAGCTTG
>JBILLI010000139.1:0-13078 GCA_044376155.1 Polyangiales bacterium | reverse complement strand
CATCGCGGTCATCGAGGCGCGGGTCAACGCCGCGTTTCGCAGCTCGATGGAGGTCGAGGTGGAGGTCTGGGCCGAGCGCCCGGAGCTCACCGCGCGCTCACGGTGCATCCTCGCGCGGCTGACCTTCGTGGGCATCGATGCCGACGGCCGCACTCGCGCGGTCCCGCCGCTGCTCGCGCAGACCGATGAGGAGCGGGCGCGCGTGCGAGACGCCGAGGCGCGCCGCTCGGAGCGCCTCGCCCGCCGCGCTCGTCAGGGGACGACGTAGCGCTCAGCGCGGATCGCGAGACGCGCGAGGCCCACGAGCCCCTCGATGTCACTGGCGTCTCGCTGAAAGGTCACCTCGAACCACGTGTCGACGACGTGCGCGGGGTCGCTCACCGAGCGGATCTCCCGGGGCTCCGCGGACAACTCCAAAAAGCCCGCCTCGACCAGCGTCGCGCTGCGCGTGCGAACCAACTCGAAGAGCTGCTCCGCCAGCGCGGCCGAGGCGTCGCTGCGCTGCGCGCGGGCGACGACGATCACCATCGGCGTGGCGCCCCCCCGCACGCGCACGCCCGCCTCCATCAGCGACACGTTCTGCCGCTCCGCCAGGTGGATCTCCTCGCCACGGGTGCGAAAGACCTCCAAACCCGCTGCGACCAATGCTCTCTTCAGGTCTTTGGGATCGACCACGCGCTACGGCCCTCGGAGCCCGCGACCCGCGAAGCGTCGTGCTTCGCGCCAGGCTCTCGCCGCCGCCACGCTAGCATATCGCCGGGCCCGTGCGAGGCGACTTGTCGCGAGGCGCGTCGCGTAGTTACCTCACGGGTCCTGCGCGCGCGCAGCCCCGCGGCCACTCGCGGCCCTTCGCTCGCGCCTCCGGCGGTGACCCATCATGCAGACCGTTCTCTACCTCGGCAGCTCTGTCACCTGGATCGCCGCGAAGGACGCCGACCGCCCCGCGGGGGACGGCACCGTGCACCTCACGGTCGAGACCTCTGGCGGCCCCTCGACGCTCAGCGTGCTGGTCGAGAGTGACGTCGGCCGCGCGCTGCGCTGGCTCGCGGCGCGGCCGGTGGACCTCGTGGTCATCGACGCCCGCAGCGAGCTCGGCGTCGGCGCCACCGCGGCCCTCGACGCGCTGGAGCGCGTGGCGCCGGCCGCGACGAGCGAGGGGGTGCACTCCCGCGCGCGGGTGCTGGTGCTGGTCGACGCCGGCCCCGGGGGCAACCGTGTGGCGTATGCGTGCGGCGTGCGGCGGGTGTCAGCGCCGTTGGTCTCCCCGACCGCGGAGGAGGTCCGCGCGGCCATCGCGGTGCACACCGCGGGGCGGCCCGTGGGCAAGGTCGCGGTCTGCCTCGCGGGGGGCGGCATCGAGGGACTGCTCTACGAGGTCGGGGTGCTCCGCGCCATCGACCACTTTCTGCTCGACCGGCGCGTCTGCGACCTCGACCTGTTCTTCGGCATCAGCGCCGGGAGCTTCATCGCTGCGCTGCTCGCGAACGGCGTCACCCCCGACGAGATCGCCGACGGGTTGCGCAACGGCAACGAGCGGGTGCCACGCATCGGCCGCGCCGACCTCTTCGACCCCAACCTCGGCGAAATGGCCTCCCGCGCCGCGCGCCTCGCGCGGGACGTCGTGGGTCGCGGCGAGGCCCGCAACGCGCTCTCGGCCCTGTACCGTGCGCTGCCGACGGCGTTCTTCGGCGGCGACGCGCTGCGGCGCTACTTCGAGCGGGTGTTCACCAGCCCGCGTATGAGCGACGACTTCGACGACCTCCGCCGACCGCTCTTCATCGGCGCCACCGACCAGGACACCAGCGACGCGGTCACCTTCGGCGAGCCGGGGTGGACCGACGTGCCCGTGCACCGTGCGATCCGCGCGTCGTGCGCGCTGCTGCCGTTCTACCGCGCCGAGCCCATCGCGGGGCGCTACTACATCGACGGCGCCTTCAGCCGAACGACCAACATGCGCACGGCCGTGCAGCACGGCGCGACGCTGTGTCTCCTGGTCGATCCGCTGGTGCCGATCCGTGCGCAGACGCCGGGGTACGTGGGCCGTCGCGGGGGCTTCTTCGCGGTCACCCAGGGCCTCAAGGCGCTGATCAACGGCCGCTTCGACAAGGCCCACGCGACCATCACCGAGATGTTCCCCGACGTGGCCTTTCACCTCTTTCGCCCCGAGGGCGACGAGATGCGGGTGCTCTCGGGCTCGCCGATGAAATTCCTCTACCGCGAAGAGATCGAGCAGCTCGCGTATGAGGGCACGCTGCGCAAGCTCCGCGCGGCCTTCCCGCGGCTGCAGCGCGATTTCGCGCGGCACGGGGTGCGCTTTGGCGAGGCCGCGCGCATCCCCGGCGCGGACCCGTACACCGACGGGGCCTTCGCGGTCTCGTAGTGACGCTTCTCACGGCCCGCGCGATGCGTTACCAACGCTGCGCACGATGAGTTCCAAGCCCAAGATCCGCGACGCGCGCTTCAAGAACCGCCCTGTCTCAGAGGCGCCCGCGCCTCGCGCCCCGAAGCCCTCGCGACCGCCTGCGAGAAAGCCCGACGCGCCGCGGGCGATGGTGCGCGGTGAGCTGCCGCCCCTGGCCGACCCGAGGGTGTCGATCCCCTGGAACGCGGTGGTCCCGGGGCTCCTCGCGCTGGGCCTCATCGCCGCGGGCTGGACCGTGTGGAAGGACCGCCACCCCACACCCGTCGTCGTCGCCGACGCGGGGGTGCTCCTGGCCGTCAGCGACAGCGGTTCGCCCGCGCCCCCTCCGCCCGCGACCGCCGATGTTCCGCCCGTGCCCGCCGTCGCCGACGCGGGCCCGCCGGCCGCGCCGAACCCCGATCAGGGGCTCAGCGGCGACCCGGTGAACCCCCGGGTGGAGCGTCCCCCGGCGTCGAGCCCCGACCCCCGCGGCGGGCGCTTCACGCTCGCGCAGGCCACCGAGGGCCTCGCGGGTAGCGGGCCCCTCGTCGCAGAGATCGAGACCTCCCTCGGCACCTTCAGCTGCACGCTGCTGAGCGAGCAGGCGCCGCTCACCGTCGCGAATTTCGTCGGCCTCGCCCGGGGCACGCGAGACTTCTGGGACCCCGTCGCGGGCGCGTGGGCGCGTCGCCCCTTCTACGACGGCTCGGTCTTTCACCGGGTGATCCCCGACTTCATGATCCAGGGCGGCGACGTGCTCCGCTCGGGCATGGGCGGCACGGGCTACGAGTTCGCCGACGAGAACGTCAACGGCCACAACGCCGCGGGTCAACTCTGCATGGCCAACCGCGGGCCGAACACCAACGGCGGGCAGTTCTTCATCACCGAGGCCGCCCGCGATCACCTCGATGGGAGCTACTCGATCTTCGGGCGATGCACCCCCGAAGAGCTCGTGGGCCGCATCGCGCGCGTCCCCCGCGGCGCCGCCGATCGACCCGAGCAGCCCGTGTTCATCCGCCACGTGCGCGTTCGCCGCGGCGGCTGACCCGCCCCGTCGCTACTGCGACAGGATCCGTACGACGCCCTCGACCCCGGAGATCACCGCGGCTGAGACCGCCTCGTGCGGCGCCTCCCCGCGAAACGCCAGCACGAGCTCGTCTGCGCCTGCCTGCAGCGAGTGCACCGTGACCCCCGCGAGGCGACGCCCGTCGATCACATACGCCTCGCCCCGCGCTACGAAGGGCGCGTACGCGGCGAGCTCTTCGCAGTCGGCGTGATCGCCGTCCCACGCGAGGAGGATCCCGTCCATCGTGGCGAGCGCGATGTGGGTCAATCCCGCCCGCTCCCGCTGCGCGGCGAGCAGGTAGCGCAGGGAGACAGCGAGGTCGCCGGAGCGACGAAGGCGACGGTCCGGGGGGGGGCTCATGCGCGGAGGGAAGCACCGCGCCGGGGGACGCGCCAGTTTCTGTCGGTCAGCCGTTGTCGGGCGCGCCGACCTCGTCGCCCTCGCGCATGGTCCGCAGGCTCTCGCGCACGAACGACTCCGCGCGCCCCTCGGCGATGGCCCCGCGCATCGCCCGCATGAGCGTCCCGAGGAAGTGCACGTTGTGCAGACTCATCACCCGCGCCGCGAGGATCTCCTTCGCGAGGAACAGATGGCGCAGGTAGCCGCGGGTGTAGCGTCCGCCCTGCCCGTTGCAGCACGGGCCGTCGCACCGCGGGTCCAGCGGGCCGTCGTCGAGGCGATTGCGCGCCTGCTTGATGTTCACCCGGCCCGTCCAGGTGAGCGCCTGCCCGTTGCGCGCGTTGCGGGTCGGCAGCACGCAGTCGAACATGTCGATGCCCGCCAGCGCGCCGACGAGCAGGTCTCGCGGCGTGCCGACACCCATCAGGTAGCGCGGGCGCTCCTCGGGCATGCGGTGCGCCACGGCGTCGAGGATGCGGTGCATATCCTCGACGCGCTCGCCCACGGAGAGACCGCCCAGCGCCACGCCGTCGAAGGGCATCGCCGCGATCTCATCGAGGTGCTGCAGGCGGAGGTCTTCGTGGATGCCTCCCTGCACGATGCCGAAGAGGGCCTGGCGTTCCCCGCGGGGGGCGCGGAGGCAGCGCTGCGCCCACGCGGTCGTGCGCCGCATCGCCCGCTCCACGGCGGCGCGGTCGGCGTCACCCGGCGGGC
This sequence comes from Polyangiales bacterium, assembly GCA_044376155.1. Lineage (GTDB taxonomy): Bacteria > Myxococcota_A > Polyangia > Polyangiales > JAWKRB01. The sequence continues at coordinate 8,498 of JBILLI010000139.1, read as the reverse complement.
ACTCGTCGAGCACCATCGCGATGTCGCTGCCGAGCGTGGCCTGCACGCGGATGCTCTCCTCGGGCGTGAGGCGCTTCATCGCGCCGTCGATGTGCGAGCGAAAGCTCACGCCGTCGTCGTCGAGGGTGCGCAGCTTGGCGAGCGAGAAGACCTGAAACCCGCCGCTGTCGGTGAGCATCGCGCGAGGCCAGCGGGAGAACCCGTGGAGGCCGCCGAGGGCCTGCACGACCTCGGCGCCAGGGCGCAGCCAGAGGTGATACGTGTTGCCGAGCACGATGCCCGCGTCGGTGGCGAGCACCTCCTCGGCGCTGAGGGCCTTCACCGTGCCGATGGTGCCCACGGGCATGAAGGTCGGCGTGGGCACGGCCCCGCGGGGCGTGTGCAGCGTGGCGAGTCGGCTGTGCCCGTCGCGGGCGTGGACCTCGAAGCGGAAACCCTCGGTGCTCATCATGGCGGCCGCGGACCATACCGCGGCTCAGCGCAGGAGCATCGCGTCTCCGTAGGAGAAGAAGCGGTAGCGGTTGCGCACGGCCTCCGCGTAGGCCTCGCGCACGGGGTCGACGCCGCCGAAGGCCATCACCAGCGCGAGCAGCGTTGACCGCGGGAGGTGGAGGTTCGTGAGCAGCGCGTCGACCACCTGAAACGTGTACCCGGGCTGGATCAGCAGGCGTGTCTCACCCCGCGTCGGCCCCGTGAGCGACCACGACTCCAGCGCCCGCACCACCGTGGTGCCCACGGCGATCACGGGCTCGCCCGCGCGCTTCGCGCTCCGCAGCATCGCGGCGGTCTCGTCGGGCACCTCGTACCACTCCTCGTGCATCGGGTGGGCGTCGAGGTCGTCGACGGTCACGGGCAGAAAGGTGCCAGGACCCACGTGGAGCGTGACCCGCGCCACGCGCAACCCCTTGCGCTGCAAGGCTTCGAGGATCGCCTCGGTGAGGTGGAGCCCCGCGGTGGGCGCGGCCACGGCGCCCGGGCGCGCGGCGAAGACGGTCTGATAGCGCTCGGCGTCGTCGGCGTCGGGGCGGCGCCGCATGTAGGGCGGCAGCGGGATCTCCCCGCACCGCTCCATCGCCGCCCAGGGGTCGTTGGTGAGCAGCTCGACGAGGAAGAGCCCGTCCTCGGCTCGGCCGAGGACCTTCACCGAGAGCCCGTCATCGATCCTCACGGTGGCCCCGTCGCGCAGGGCCTTTGAGGCGCGCGCCATGGCCCGCCATCGCGTCGCGCTCGCGTCGAGGGCGCGCACGAGCAGGAACTCCACCTGGCCGCCGCTGGGCTTCTTGCCGCGGAGCCGCGCGCGCAGCACGCGGGTGTCGTTGAGCACCACCACGCCTGAGGCCGGGAGCAGCGCGGGGAGCTCGCGAACCGTGTGGTGTTCGAGGCCCGAGGTGTGCCGCTGAACGAGCAGGAGTCTCCCGCCGTCGCGCTCCGCGGGGGCTTCGGTGGCGATGAGGTCGTCGGGTAGTTCGTAGTCGAGTTCTTCGGTGCGCATGCGTGGCTGCGGGGCGGTTCAGGGCCTTCGCGTCGTCTCCGCGAGGCTCAGGGTGAGGATCTCCGCGCCCTCCGTCGCGACGGCATAACGCAGCGGGGAGAGCGGTACCACGGGCGGGCGCAGGCGGGCGGGTACCGTCAGCCTCCACCGGGGTGTTCCTGCGGGGTCGTAGACGGCGAGCTCGCCGTCGCGCGACGCCACGAGCACCGCGCCCCGCTCGTCGGGGGTGAGGGCGCGCGCGTCGCGGGAGACGTCGAAGCGCGCCTGCCTCGCGCCAGAGCCGTCGATCAGCGTCACCGTCGGCGGTGTGGTCTGCGTGAGCACCGCGGCGCCGCCATCTGCCCGCGGCGCGAGGTCGATCACCGTGGCGTCGATGGGCACCCGCGCGAGCTCGCGGCCTGCGGCGTCGAGCAGGTGCAGGGTCGACTCGGCGAGCGCGATCAACCCGCCGCCGCGGCGCGGGAGCAGCGCGCGAATTCCCGTGGTCAACGGCACCGCGCGCTCGGTGGGATGCAGGCGCAGCAGGCCTGATCCGGCCGCGACCCAGACGCCGCCCGCTTCGTCGACACAGGGAGCCGTGGAGGCGGGGCGCCAGCCGGATCGGGCGGAGAGTCCGTCGGAGCGCGAGAGGTCCCAGGCCAACGTCGCGGCCAGGACGGGGGTGGCTCCACGGAACGAGATCACCGCGCGCTCGCCGTCGGACAGCGCGACGCCGCCCGCGAGGCCGTCGGCCGTGAAGGCCCGCCCGCGGAGCGTCCCGTCGGTCGCGTAGCTTAGGAGGCCGTCACGCCCGCGGGCGAGGTGCAGCACGTCAGGGCCGACCCACCACGCGAGCCCCCCCGGCGCGGCCTCGGTGCGCCAGCTCGAGATGACCCGACCGCGCAGATCAAGCACGGCCACGCCGCCTGGCGCGCCCAGCAGCGCCGCCGCGCCGCCGCCCGGCCGGGGGAGCAGCGCGGTCGTCGCCGCCGAAGGGAGCTCGGTGTGCTCCACGAGGTCCCACGGGCGAGGCGGCAGTGACGTACGCACCTCGGCCTCCGCTGCGGGCGAGAGGAGCACCCACGATACGGCGAGCGTCGGGCGGATCATTGCAGAAAGAGCGCCTGGATCACCGGCGCGCTGCGCCGTGAACCGTCCGTCGCAACATAGCCCCGCGCGCGCTGGATCTCTCCGACAACCTCGACCTCCTGGCCCTCGCGCACGACGGTCCTCCGGGGAGGATCGACCCAGGCGACGCACTGTGCGGCCGGGCACGCGCGATCGCTCACGAGGAGCTGAAAGGTCGGGCCGTCGGGGCCGGCCTCCAACGCACGCAACACCCTCCCGCGGACGCGCAGGCGCGCGCCCTCCCGAGGGGCCGCGAGCAAGGCCGCGCCGTGCTCGCCCGCCGAGGCGCTGAGGTACGCGTCGGGGGTGACGTTCTGATAGATCGTGAGGCTCTGGCGCGCGGGCACGCCGCCCGGCGCGTAGGCGATGACATCGACCGTGTTGGGCCCCGGCACGAGCGCCACGTCGGCCGAGAATTGATCACCCTGCACGCGCGCCGCGACCGTGCCGACGGTGACCCGCGTGGCCTGCGGGGCGGTGCCGCGCACGGTGAGCAGCGAGGCGTTGGTCGCGGTGATGCGCCCGGGCTCCTCGACGCGCAGGGGCGTGCGCCGCACCCGCAGCGCGTACTCGCCCTCGGTCTGCGCGCCGCCGCGGGTCACCCGCACGGGGAAGGTGTAGCGCCGCGCGCCGTCGAGGTCGGTCACGGCGAGGGGGGCGCTCGCGTCGATCGACGCGATGCCCACGCCGTTCACCACCCGCACGGGGTGCCGCGAGACCTCCAGGGTCGCGTCGGGGGGCACGTGAAACTCCAGCAACAGCCGCGGCGGTGACGCGCCGAGCTCATTGAACTGCGGCGCGACCCGCCAGGCGATGAAGTACCGGAGGTCCCGCGCCTCGGTGACCGAGCCGTAGGTCAGCGTGACGGGCAGGTGCAGCTCGCCCACCGCGCCCACCTGCGCCCGCAATGATGCGCGACCCGCGGCGTCGATGTTGACGACGTCATTGCCCGCGCGGATTCGCCCCCCTCGGGCCTCGGGCACCGCGACGGTCAGGGTGACGTACTCCCCGTCGGTGGCCGAGACGAACGCGTTCAGTGGCGCCGCGGCCTGCCGGGCGCGGAGCAGCAGCCCCGCGGTGAGGCCGCCGATGCCGAGCACCGCAAGGCCCGCGGCGAGGTAGAGCGACGGCCCCCGCGGGCGCGGTCGGGCGAGCCCTGGCACGACGAGGTCTTCACCGTTGTCGATGGCCGACCGCGCGGGCGAGGGGGCCCGTCGCGGTGGCGACACCGAGGACATCGCAGGTTCGCCCAGGAGCGGAGGCTCACGCCGCCGGGGCGGAGGCATGGTGGGCTCGTGCGGGCCCGAGAAGCCGGCCGGCGGCGGCATCATGACGCCCTGCGCGGTGCGTCCAGAGGCGGGCCGAAGGTCGGCCGGGCGCGACGGCGCAGGCGCGGCCGCCGGGGGCTGCGCCGATCGGAGGCGGTTCGTCGGTCCCTCGGCGGGCGCGGCCGTGCTGTCCATTCCGAGCATCGTGCGGTGCTGGCTCGCGACGCGCTTCGGGTCGGCGCCGGGACTCGGACTCGGACCCGGGCTCGCATCGATGAGGGTGTCTCGGGGACCTTGCGACGGCGCCGCCGCGGCCGCCTTGGCGTTGGGCGCGAGGCCAAGCATCGTGGCTTCGCGCCCGAGGTTCACCCGCACCGGGGCCGGGGCCGGGGGGCGCAGGGTCTGCCGGGTGCCGCACATGAGGCAGAAGGTTGCGTCCGAGGGCAGCGCCGCGCGGCAGACGGTGCACACGATGCCTCCTCCGGAGGCGCTGTCGCTGGGTCCGCTCATGGCCTGGGCCTCGATTCTACGCACGAATGCGCTGCGCTCGCAGAATGTACGACAGGAGACGCAACCTGGACCCCCGCCGCGCACGAGTCCCTCGCCGTGATTCGAGGAGGTGCCGTGATGCGAAGGTCCATGCTGCTCGTTCTGTTGCTCGAAGCGCGCTGCGCGTTTGCCGACGCTCCGCGTGGGGGTGTATCGGCTGTACCCATGGCAGAGCTTCGAGGGTGGGCCCGCGTGACGTGGGCGGTGGGGCCGTCGCCGAGGCGCTTCGCCTCCGTGACGCACACTGCGGCGGGGGTGGTGCTGTTCGGGGGCGTCGACGCCCAGGGACCGGTGGCGGACCCGTGGCGGTGGTCCGAGGGGGTGTGGCATCGGCTTGCCGCGGAGAACGCGCCGTCCCCTCGCGCCGGGCACGTCGCCGTCTGGGCCGCCGGGCGGCTCTGCGTGTGGGGCGGCGCGGCCGGGCGCGCGCTGCGGGGCGACGGCGCGTGCTGGGACCCCGTGACGGACCGATGGCGCGCGATCTCCGGAGACGGCGCCCCCTCCCCGCGTCGGCGCGCGGGGGCGTCGGCGATCGGTGGGGAGCTGGTGATTTTTGGCGGCTTCGATGCCGAGGGTGAGGCGCTCGGCGACGGCGCGCGCTACGACCCGCTCGCGGATCGATGGACCTCGCTTCCCGAGGGAGGGCCGGCGCCTCGAGCCGACGCCAACCTGATCACCCACGGACAGCGGGTCGCCGTTCTCGGTGGCGTCGGTGAAGCGCTGGCGCTGGGCGGCGACGACGCCGCGTGGTTCGACCTCGAAACCGACGCGTGGCAGCGGCTCGGCGGCACGGGCGGTCCCCTCGCGCGGGAGGGGGCGGTGTGGGTGAAGGGCGCGGCGGCAACGGTGGCGCTCGGAGAGCGCGCGTGGCGCTTCGACGACGGGACCGGCTGGCGGCCCACGGGCGAGGGGGAGGTCCCGACGCGACGCTGGTCCGCGAGCGCGTGCCCCGTGCCCGAGGGGGTTGTGATCTGGGGCGGCATCGACGGTGCGCGCGTCTTGAACGACGGCGCGCGCTACGACGCCGCCGCCGACCGCTGGACCTCGCTGCCCTCTCGCGACGCGCCCTCTCCGCGGCAGGACGCGCTCTGCTTCTACGATGACGGCGCGCTGCACCTGCTCTGGGGGAGCGACGGTGACGCGCTGCTCGCCGATGCCTTCACGCTGCCGTGGGGCGGCGGCGGTTGACAGGAGGGCCACCGTTTCGCAGAACGCGGCGGCGCAATGACCCTGCTCCAGGTGGATCGAGTCTCCTTCGGCTACGGCGCCGACATTCTCTTCGAAGACGTGTCGTTCTCCCTCGCCGCCGGGGAGCGCCTCGCGCTCGTCGCGCCCAATGGACAGGGCAAGAGCAGCCTGCTGCGCATCCTCGCGGGGGAGCTTGAGCCCGACGAGGGCAGGGTGCTCCGCCCGAAGGGCGTGCGGGTAGGGTACCTGCGGCAGTCCCACGAGCCTGACGCGCGCGGCACGCTGCTCGACGTGATGCTGCGCCCCTTCGCCGAGGCCCGCGCCGCCCGCGAGGCGCTCACCCGCGCCGAGGAGGGCGCCGCCTCGGGTCTCGACGCCGACCTCGACCGCCTCTCCCACGCGCAGGAGCACTTTCAGCGCTGCGGCGCCGACGCCATCGAGCGCGAGGTGAGCACCCTGGCGCGACGCGTGGGCTTTCGCGACGAGGACCTCGTGCGCTCCGTGGCGTCGCTCTCGGGCGGCGAGCGGGGGAGGCTCCAACTCGCCGCGGTCCTCGCGTCGCGCCCCGACCTCCTGCTGCTCGACGAGCCCACCAACCACCTCGACATCGAGACCGCCGAGTGGCTTGAGGGATTCGTGCGCGGCTTCGCCGGGGCGGTGGTGGTGATCTCCCACGACCGCGCGTTCCTCGACGCGACTTGCCCGCGCACCGCAGAGCTGGGGCTTTTGAAGTTCCGGCAGTACCCCGCGCCGTACTCGAAGTACCTGCAGCTGCGCGAAGACGACCTCGCGCGCGAGCGCCGCGAGGTAGAGCTCCAGCGCGCGGAGATCGCCAAGACCGAGGACTTCATCCGTCGCAACCTCGCCGGTCAGAAGACGAACCAGGCGAAGTCGCGGCGGCGGATGCTCGACAAGCTCGCGCGGGTCGACAACCCCGAGGACATCTGGGCCGACGCGCGCAAGCTCGGCCTGCGCTTCACGGTGCCGCGTCGATCGGGCGAGGTGGTCATCGAGGGCGAGGGGATGGGCGCGACGCGCGGCGGGCGCCGGCTCTTCGGGGGCCTCGACCTGCGCCTCCGACGGCTGGAGCGCCTCGCCATCGTCGGCCCCAACGGCTCGGGCAAGAGCACCCTGCTGCGCATGCTCGCGGGCCAGCGCGCGCCCGACGCCGAAGGGTGCGCCGACGAGGGCGCGGTGCGCCTCGGCACGAACCTCGACGCGGGCTACTTCGACCAGCACCTCGAGTCGGTGGACCCCGCGCGGAGCTGCGTCGACGAGGTGCGCGCGGTGCGGCCCGACATGGTGGTCGACGCCGCGCGGCAGTACCTCGCGCGCTTTCGCTTCTACGGCGATGACTCATTTCGCGCGGCGGGCTCGCTGAGCGGCGGAGAGCGCACGCGCCTCGCGCTCGCCAAGCTGCTGCTGGTGTCGCGCAACCTGCTGCTGCTCGACGAGCCCACGAACCACCTCGACATCCCCGCATGCGAGATCCTCGAAGAGGCGCTGTCGCACTTCGAGGGCACGGTGGTGCTGGTCTCGCACGACCGCGTCTTTCTCGACCGGGTCTCGACCCGCGTGCTGCACCTCGAAGACGGCCGGGCGGACTTTCACCCCGGCGGCTACGCCGACTACCACGGCCGGCAGCGCGCGGCCCTCGCGGCGGCCGCGGAGGCGAGGGAGGCCCGCGCGAAGGCCGAGCGCGCTCGCGCCGACACCGCGGCCCGAGACGGCCACGAAGACCGGCGACGGCGCATGCGCGAGCAGGAGCGGGTGCGACGCCGGGTCGACGAGCTCACGCGGCTCATCGCCGACGGCGAGGCGCGGCTGAAGGCGCTGCGCGCGTCGCTGCTCGAGGTGCCCGGAGACGGGTGGGAGCGCATCGCGCGCCTCGCCGATGAGGAGCAGAAGCTCGCGAAGCAGGTGGATGGCTGGACGGACGAGTGGCTCCGTCTCTCGGAGACAGCAGATGCATAGACTCCTCGCGGTGCTCATGGTGTGCGCGGCGCTCGCGTGTCGCGGTCGGGGCGCGTCGGGCGGCGCCGATGGTGCGTCGGTGCCTGGCGGTGATGCCACGCCGGCGGTGCCCTTCGCGGTGCGCGATGACGCCACGGAGCTCTTGTTCGTGTGGTTCGACGCGCAGGGGGGTGCCCACCCCGCGCGGAGCGTCGCGGAGGTGCCCGAGGCGCGTCGTCAGGCGGTCCGCGTCGACCCCACGCGACCCGAGCAACGCGCGGCGGGGTGGGTCTACCTCGCGGACCTCCGGCAGCGCGGCGCCGACGGTCGCTACCCCACCCGTGCGGTCCCCGCCGAGGCGCTCGCGGGCGTGGTGTTGAACCTCGCGGGGCATCAAGGCGCCCTCGGCTCTCCGTCGGGCACGCCGACGGCGGTCGCCGCGCAAGCGGTCGACGCGGGGGCGCCCTCGACCTCCCCCGCGGTGATCATCTACGGCGCGTCGTGGTGCAGCGCGTGCCATCAGGCCGCGGACTACCTCCGACGACGTCACGTCGCCTTCGTGGAGAAGGACATCGAGCAGGACCCGGCCGCCGCCCAGGAGATGATGGACAAGGCGCGGCGGGCGGGGGTGCCCACGGGGTCGATCCCGATCCTCGATGTGCGCGGGCGCATCATGGCGGGATTCTCGGCGCCCGCCATCGACGCCGCGCTGGGCGGGTGATCACCCCTCAGCCGCCGTCGACGCTCGCGTCGGTCGCCGCGTCGGGCAGCACGGCGCCGTCGGGCGGACCCGCGGGGTAACACCGCCGGAGGTACTGCGCGCAGCAGTTGAGGCGGGCGACGCGATCGATCTCTAGCGCGAGGGGATCAATGCCGTCGACCCGCAGCGTGCGCTCCTCCTGGAGACATCGCCCCGCGCCGTCGCTGATCTCCGCGGTCAC
>JBILLI010000783.1:0-3601 GCA_044376155.1 Polyangiales bacterium | reverse complement strand
ACCCCGTGTCGCGCGTGCTGCACGACGTGCTCGACGCGTTCTCGGCGCTCGGCTTCGACATCGCCGAGGGCCCCGAGGTGGACCTCTCGGCGAACAACTTCGACCGCCTGGGCTTCCCCCCCGACCACCCCGCGATGGACATGCACGACAGCTTCTTTCTCCCCTCCCCCACGGGCGAGAAGGTGCTGCTGCGCACGCACACGTCGACGGTGCAGGTGCGCGAGATGCTCTCGCACCCGCCGCCCGTGCAGGTGGTCTGCCCCGGCGCGGTGTACCGCCGCGACGACGACGTCACCCACAGCCCGATGTTCTTCCAGATCGAGGGGCTCATGGTCGACGAGCGCATCTCCATGACCGAGCTCCGCGGCGCGCTGGAGGCGTTTCTGCAGAAGCTGTTCGAGCGCAAGGTGCGCACGCGGTTTCGCGCGAGCTACTTCCCCTTCGTCGAGCCCGGCGCCGAGATGGACATGGGCTGTCTCATCTGCGACGGCCAGAACCCCGCGTGCCGCGTGTGCAAGGGCACCGGCTGGCTGGAGATCCTGGGCTGCGGAATGGTGCACCCCACGGTGTTCGAGAGCGTGGGCTACGACCCCGAGCGCTACACGGGCTTCGCCTTCGGCATGGGCATCGACCGCCTCGCGATGCTCCGCTACCAGGTGAGCGACATCCGCCTGCTCTACGAGAACGACGTGCGCTTCCTCTCGTCCCTGTGAACCTCAGCACCCACGGCCACCGATGATCCTCTCGTACCACTGGCTCTGCTCGCTCCTCGGCACCGACCCCGGCCTCGACCGCGTGGTCGAGCGCCTCACGCTCTCGGGTCTGGAGGTCGAGCACGTCGCCCACGAGGGCGCGCACCTCAAGGACGTCTCGGTCGCGAAGGTGATCTCCACGCGGCCGCACCCCACGTCGAAGAACCCCCTCACCCTGGTCACCATCGACCGCGGCCTCGGGAGCGAACCGCTGGAGGTGGTCTGCGGCGCGTCGAACGTGCCCGCGCCCGGCGGCCTCGTGGCCTTCGCGCGTCTCGGCGCGCGGGTGCTCACGAAGGACGGCACGCCCTTCACCATCGAGGCCCGCCCCGTCGCGGGGGTGGTCTCGCAGGGGATGCTCTGCGCCGAGGACGAGCTCGGGCTCGGGAGCTCTCACGAGGGCATCCTGATCCTCACCGACGAGGGCATCGCCGTGGGCACCGCGCTCTCGGACGTGCCGGGGATGGTCGACCACCTGCTCACGCTGAACGTCACGGCGAACCGCGGCGACGCGCTCTCGCACCGCGGCCTCGCGCGCGAAGTCGCTGCGCTGCTGGACCTCCCGTTCACCGATGACAGCGCGACCTGGGCGGCGCCGATGCTCGACGTCGACGCCGCGACGCTGGTGGAGGTGCGCGTGCACGACGCCGCGCGCTGCCCGCGCTACGCCGCCGCGGTGCTGCGGGGCGTGCGGGTGGGCCCGTCGCCGCTGTGGGCGCGCGTGCGGCTGCAGCGCCTCGGCGTGCGGTCGATCAACAACGTGGTCGACGTGACCAACCTGGTGATGCTCGAGACGGGTCACCCGCTCCATGCGTTCGACCGCGACACGCTGCGCGGTCACCGCATCGAGGTGCGACGCGCGACCCCGGGCGAGCGCCTCGCGACCCTCGACGAGGTCGACCGCGCGCTCACCGACGACGACCTGCTGATCTGCGACGGCGAGGGTCCGGTGGCGCTCGCGGGCGTGATGGGCGGCGCGCGCAGCGGGGTCACCGCGAGCACCACCGACATCGTGCTGGAGTGCGCGGTCTTCGACCCTCGCACCGTGCGCCGCACCGCGCGGCGGCTGGGGATGCACACCGAGAGCTCGCACCGCTTCGAGCGCGGCGTCGACGCGTCGGCCGTGGACCACGTGGTGGCCCGCAGCGTGTCGCTCTTCGCTGCCCTCGCGGGTGCGAGCGCGGCCCGCGGGCAGATCGACGTGCGCGGCCCGCAGGAGCCTCCGCGCGCGGTCACCCTGCGCCTCGCACGGCAAGACGCCCTGCTCGGGGTGACCATCGACGCCGACACCTCTGCGGCGATGCTCACGCGCCTCGGCTGCGCCGTGACGCGCGGCGAGGGCACGCTCACGGCGACGATCCCCGGGCACCGCAACGACCTGCATCGCGAGGTGGACCTCATCGAAGAGGTCGCGCGGGTGTGGGGCTTCGAGCGCTTCCCCTCGGCGCTGCCAGGGGGGCGCGGGGCGAGCGCGGGCGCCAAGCGTGACTTCCCCGCGCGTCGGCGCACCCGCGAGGTGCTCACGGCGCTGGGCTTCGACGAGGCGATTCATTTCACCTTCATCGCGCCGCGGGAGTGCGTCGCGCTGGGGTTTGATCCGGGTGCGTGCCTGCGGCTGACCAACCCCCTCTCCGAAGAGCGCTCGGTGATGCGCCCCTCGCTGCTGCCGAAGCTCGTGGGCTCGGTGGCGCACGCGCGGCGGCACGGCGAGGCGCGGGTGCGGGTCTTCGAGGTGGGCGCGGTGTTCACCCCGGGGAGCGAGGCGCTGCCCGACGAGCGCACGCACGTCGGGGTGGTGATGGCTGGGCCCCGTGACGCGTGGCTCGCCCGCGCCGACGACGTCGACTTCTTCGACCTCAAGGGCGTGGTCGAGGAGTTGGTGCTCCAGCACGGCGGCGACGAGGCCGTGTTCGACACGGGGGGCGAGCGCCCGGCGTGGGCGCATCCCCGGGCGTGGGCGCGGGTGCGCGCGGGGGATGACACCCTCGGCCACGTCGCCGTGGTGCACCCCGACGTGGTGGAAGCCGCGGAGATGGGCAAGGCCGCGGTGGTCGCCGAGCTTCGGCTCGACGCGCTGGCGGTGCGGCGACGACAGCCCTTGGCCAAGGCCCCGCCGCGGCACCCTGCGGCCCGGCGTGACGCCTCGCTGCTGCTCGACACAGCGCACCCCGCGAGGGCGGTGGCGGAGGCGCTGCGCGAGGGCGCGGGGGGCCTCTGCCGCGAGGTCACCCTGGTCGACCGCTACGCGCAGGGTCTGGGTGAGGCGAAGCACGCGCTGACCTTCTCGATGGTGTTCCGGGCCGACGACCGCACGCTGCTCGACGGCGAGGTCGACGCCGCGGCGAGCGCCGGGGTGGAGGCGGCGGCGCAGCGCTTCGGCGCGACGCGTCGCTGAGGGCTGGAGCTCCGAGGAGTGCGTTGCGCGCGGTGGCGGCGTGTGTTTGGATCCCGCGCCGTCAAACGCAGGGGTCAGCGGGGAAGAGCATGACGAAGGCAGAGATCGCCGAGCACGTCTACAACACCGTCGGGGGCTTCTCGAAGCGCGAGGCCGCGGAGCTCGTGGATGCGGTCTTCGACACGCTGAAGGACTCGCTGGAAGAGGGGCAGAAGCTCAAGATCTCGGGCTTCGGCAACTTCGTGCTGCGCGACAAGGCCGACCGCTTCGGGCGCAACCCCGCGACCACCGAGCGCATGGTGCTGCCCGCGCGACGCGTGGTGCGCTTTCGCCCCTCGCCCGTGCTGCGCGCGCTGATCAACGGCGAGCCCGCGAGCGAGGACCTCGAGTAGGACGTTGATCGCCGTGAAGACGGTGGAGGTCCCGGCCAAGCTGTACTTCCGCATCGGCGAGG
>JBILLI010000782.1:0-3610 GCA_044376155.1 Polyangiales bacterium | reverse complement strand
CACTGTTGTGCGAGGGTGCAGTGGGTGCAGTTCGTTTCGAGGGGGAGGACCACCCCAGGGCCATCCAGGGCGTGAACCTGCCCCTCGAATCGGGCTGCACCCCGTGCGAGCGCACCCCCCGCGAGCGCCGGAGCCCGAGCGCGCTGTCGCGGCAGGGCGGTGAACTGTCCGAATGGTCAGGAGCTCGCCGGGCCCTGGTCAGCGGACTGACCCCGTGGTGATCGCTGTGTGCACCACCCACCGCCCCCGCCAGAAGCAATGAATCCCGGGTGATCGTGTCCCGGCGACGGCTCCGGCCCGGCCCGCGTCGGATCGACGGCCCCATCGCGATCCCTACCAGATGGTCAGATGACCGTCGGCACGTCGGTTGCTGAGATCATCGAGTTTTCGCCACGATGGCGACACAAGGAGTGTTGGGCTGTGCGCTGGGCGGTCGCTTCGTTCGCGTTGATGGGATTCCTCGGGTGCGGCGAGGCGGTGGTGTCGGATCGCCGTGAAGATCCGCTGCTTGACGGCGCCGAGACCTGGGAGCGGCCCGAGGTGGGGCTGATCTCGGTTGGCGGGATTCGCTGCACGGCGACGCTCGTGACCGATCGGGTGCTGGTCTCGGCCGCGCACTGCCTCGGTTACCGATCGGCAAGCGCTTCCGGGAACTACGGCACCTTCACCGTACGCACCGGCCCCGACGCGGCGCCGCTGCGGTTTCAGGTCGAGCGCTATCGGAGCTTCTCTCGCTCACTGGGGCGCACGGACGTCGCGCTGCTCCTGCTGTCGTCGCCGGTGCCTTCGACCGTCGCTCGACCCGCGGGGCTGGCGCGCGCGCGCCCGTCGGTCGGCGAGCGACTCACCGTGTACGGCTACGGCTGCACCGTTCGAGGGACCCAGATCGGCTTCGGCACCAAGCGCAAGCGCGACTTCCTGGAGGGGCAGCGCGTCGACAACCTCTGCCCCGGCGATTCGGGCGGACCGGTGATCCACGGATCGACCAACGAGGTCTCGCGCGTGAACAGCTCCTACGGCAGCTACGACGGCTTCGGCGATGTGCCGACCTTCTTCGAGGAGATCCGCGCGCAGATCAGGGCGTGGGGTGAGTCCCTGGAGCGTCCAGCCCCCCCCGCGCCAGCGGTCGACGCGGGCTCGCCCCCTGTGTCTCCTCCGCCAGCGCCGGAGCCGGCGGTCGATGCGGGCGCTCCCCCCGCGCCCCCCCCGCCGATGCCGCCCGAGCCAGCACCCGACGCGGGCTCTCCCCCCGGCATCGAGGCCTGCGGCCGCTACGCCGGCTGGTCGGTGCGAACCTGCATCAGCGATCGTGAGGCGATCCGTTGCGTCAACGGCGCGCTCGCCCGTACCGCCTGCGAGCCCGGCGGGTCGTGCTTGCGGCGCCCCACGGGATACGACGACGTGTGCATCCCCCCTGCGGGGGAGGGGGAGCCATGCGGGCAATACGCGTGGATCAACGTCTTCACCTGCAATCAATCCCGCACCCAGCGGGTCCTCTGCGCGAACGGGAGGCTCCTTCGAGAGCCGTGTGAGCGCGGCTGCCTCGTGCGGCGCACTGGCATCGACGACGTCTGCGCCCCCTGACATCCTTCGCGCCCCGGCCGCGCCGGAAGACCGCCTCACACGCGCGCGCCGTCGGCGCCGAAGAGGTCCCACCCCTTGTCGCGGCCCACCACCGCGCGGCCGTCGTTCGACACCGCCGCCGACCACACAGGACGCGCCTCGAAGAGCGGGCGATCACACACCTCGACGTGGTCGCGGGAGGTGATCCGTCGCACCGCGCCCGCGCGCACCAGCGCCCAGACCTGCTCGCCCATCCCACACATCGGCGCGCTCTCCTGGACCTGCCCGTACGGCGCGACGTCGAACGACCGGGCCTCGAGCGTCACCAGGTCGAGCTCCCCCTCGGGCCACCACAGCGTGTCGCCCAGGATCAGCCACGCGCCGCTCGCGTGGGGCACCTCGACAACGCGACACAGTGATAGCGCCCGTCGAGCGCGCCGAAGGAGCGCAGCGGGACGCGCGCCAGCGTCGCGAGGTCGAGGCGCTCGAGCGCGCCGTTGGGGCGCAGCAGGAGGGCCGCGCCCCGGTCCGCGGCGAGCGCGCCGTAGAGGTCGGTCTGCAGCCAGTCGCGGCCGCCGACCGGCGCGATGAGCCACTGGAGGTTCCCGCGTCGAGGCGTGGTCGAGGGGGTCGTCGGAGGGGTGTCCACGCGCCGAGCGTCACACACGGACGCTGCGCGCGCTGCGACCACCCCCTCGCGAATCTGCGAACCGCGTTCGCAGCGGTGCGAGGCGCGCGCTGCGCCTCAGCGTCCCTGGCGGTGCGGGTCCCACGCGCAGCGAAAGCCCGTGTCGCGCCGGCGCTCGCCGTTGCCCAACGCCCCGCGCCACGTGGTGCGCAGCGCCCACGGGGGATGGTTGTACGCGCCGCCGCGCACGAGGCGCTCGCCCCCCAACGCGGGTCCGCGCGGGTTCACCGCGAAGTCCCGGGGGTGGTTCACGCGCGCAGGATCCACCCGGTCGTCGACCCACTCCTGCACGTTGCCCGCGAGGTCGAGCACGCCCTCGGGGGTGGCCCCGCCCGGGAACGACCCCACCGGCGCGGCCAGCGCGAAGCCGTCGTCGTCGTCGCGGCACGTCGGCGAGAGCGCGCCGTGGTTCGCGCGCCCCGGGTCCCACTGAAAGCCCCACGGAAAGGGACGCGCCTCGCGCCCCCGGGCGGCGTGCTCCCACTCGGCGTCGGTGGGCAAGCGCGCGCCGATCCACTCGCAATAGCGCTCCGCGTCGCGCCAGCTCACGCCCGTCACGGGCAGCGCGGGTGCGCCCGTGTGGGGTGTGCCGGGCGGGTCTGTGGGCTCGGCGCACGCGCCCGCCCGCACGCAGCGCGCGTAGGCGTCGACCGTGACCTCGGTGCGGTCGAGTCCGAAGGGCGAGAGCCACACCTCCCGCGGGCCCACCTCGCGCGCGAAGAGCAGCGGCGTGCAGGGCTCGGGCGCGGGGAGATCCAGGCACACCGTGATCAACAACCGCGCGCGGAGGCGCAGCCCCTCTGCCTCGGCGCGCTCGTCGAGGGAGGCCGCGAGTCGTCGCAGGTCCCTGCGACACAAGGTCATCGCGTGCTCCAGGGCGACGGCGTCGGCCCCGAGGCGCACGCGGCCGCCGCGCAACCACACCACGGGCCCGGGCTCGACGACGGCCACCGACAGCGTCTGCGCGGCGGCGTGCGGGGCCAGCGCGAGCAGCGCCGCGAGGACCCCAGCGCGCATCACACGTGTTCGAACGACGCCCGGGCCGCGGCGCGCAGGGCCGGGTCGAGGGCCACGGCGGCGGCGGTGCGGGCGAGGGCCTTGGCGCCGAGACGCATCGTCGCGAGGCCGCGCTCGGAGCACGCCGCGCGCGCGAACGCGTGCTCGTGACAGAGGGTCTCGCCCTCGTCGCAGATGGCCAGCCACGCGTGAATCGCCGGCACCACGTGGCTCACATCGCCCATGTCGGTGCTGCCCGTGCCCACGCGCTCGTCGGTCTCGCGAGACACGCGGCCGAGGTCCTGGAGCTGCGCGGCGAAGGCGTGCGCGAGGGGGAGGTTGTTGCGCATGTCCTTGTAGCCG
>JBILLI010000781.1:0-3612 GCA_044376155.1 Polyangiales bacterium | reverse complement strand
CCACCGGACGCATCGACCCGACGGCGCCCTGGAGCGTCGAAGCCGGCGCGCGAGACCCTCAGCTCGCGGACTTCTTCCGCCGCACGCAGAGCTTCACCACCTCGTGGCTCCAGGCCTTTCGCGACGCGGGCCGCGACGCCTTCGCCCGCGGCTGCGGGTGGACCACCCCCTGATGCGCCGCGCGTGCGACGCCCACTTCCCTTCGCGTCGAGAGCGCCGTGCGATCATCGCGGCCGTGACGGCAACGCGGCGACGAACCCATTGCCCACGCGCCGCGCTCACCCTCGCGTTGGCCGCGTGCAGCGCGCCCAGGGGTCGGCCCACGCCCGCGGCGTCGTCGGTCCCACAGCGCGACGCACGCCCTGACGTCACCGTCGTCGATGTGCCCGACGCGACCGACGTCCCCTCGCCTCGCGAGCCCACACGGTCCTGGCGCGCGGCGCCGCGTGGGGTCCGTCAGCTCGCGGCGGCGGAGCACCGCGTCTGCGCGCGGCTCGACGACGGCACCGTCCGCTGCGCCGTCGCGCTGCCCGCCGTGGATGCGTGGTCGCCCCGCGTGCCCGGTCCCTTCGAGGAGGTCCCTGGGGTGACCCACGCGGAGCAACTCGCGGCGGGCGGCGGGCACGTCTGCGCGCGCCTTGCGGGAGGCGAAGTGCGCTGCTGGGGAGACATCCCATCGGGTGAGCTCGGCGTCGGCACGCGCAGGCAGCCCGACGCGACCGCCCCCGTCCCGGGCCTCCCCCCGGTGACCTCCCTCACCGCCTCCGACCGCGCGATCTGCGGGCTCACCGCGACGGGGGAGGTCTGGTGCTGGGGTGACCTCCGCGCCTTCGGTCCGATCTCCAACGCGCGCAGGGACATCGCGCTGCCCACGCCGTCCGCCCGTCGCATCCCGGGGCTCGTCGACATCCGCCAGCTCGCCCTCGCGCGGTGGACGGGATGCGCAGTCAACGGACGCGGCGAGGCGTGGTGCTGGGGCCTCGGCGCGGGCTGCCACGGCCCCACGCGGACCGACGCGCTTCGCGGCGCCACCGGGCTCACGGCCCTGGGTCCGACCCTCGTCTGGCGCAGCGCATCGGGACGCTGGACCCGCTACATGCCCAACACCGAGGTCTGCGAGGAGGAGACCAACGAGATCTTGAACAACTGCCGCGCCCCGATCGCGCAGCGGCTTCGGGAGCACCCCGGGGTCCCCGCCACCACGCCCGCGGTGATCCTCTACCCCTACGGATGCGGCGCAATGCGACTGCTCTGGGCCGATGACGAGGGACGCGTGCGCTGCGACGACCCCGACGTGGGTCCGGTGGGGCTCACCGGCGTCGCGCAGGTGGTGCAAGACCCCTTCGATGACCTGGGCATCTGGCTGCGCGCGGCCGACGGGCGCATCGCGCGGGTGTTGCCTCCGACGGAGTAGGGAGCGCGGGCTTCAGCGCAGCGCGTCGAGGATGTTCACCCGCGCGGCGCGCACCGCGGGGATCATCCCCCCGACGAGGCCCATCGCCGCGGCGAACACCAGCGAGCCCACGAGGATCCCCGGGGTGGGGGTGAACTCGAACACGATCTCCGACCAGCTCGCGAAGTTCACGATGCTCAGCCGCGCGAAGCGCATGAGCGTCGCCGCCCCCGCGCCCACCGCGCCGCCGAGCAGCGAGAGCACCACCGACTCGAACAAGAAGCTCGCGAGGATGCTCGCCTTCGAGAAGCCCAGCGCCCGCAGCGTGCCGATCTCGCGCATGCGCGAGGCCACCGCGGCGTGCATGGTGATCATCGCGCCGATGATCGCCCCCGCGGCGAAGAACACCGCGACGAGCATCCCGATGGCGGTGATGAACTGGCTCGTGCCCTGCGACTGCTCCTCGTAGAAGGTGTCTTCGCGCTTCACGTCGACGCCGAGCTGACGGTTCGCCTCGAGGCTCGCGCGCAGCGCCGAGAAGGCCCCCGCGCTGCTCAGGCGCACCCGCACCGACGACACGGTGTTCTCGCGCCCGAAGGCCGCGCGCAGCACCTCGCGGTCGGCCCACACCTCGCTCTCGTACGAGGACCCGCCGTCGGCGTGCACGCCCACCACGGTGAGCCGACGGTTCTTCTTGATCTCGAAGCTCTGACCGAGCTCAAGACCCCGAAATCGCCCGCGAATCGAGGCGCCCACGGAGCACTCGTCGCTGCCCGGCCGGGGCATGCGGCCGGTGAGCAGGCGCACCGAGGTGCGGAACGCGAGCACGTCCTCGGTGACGCCGCGCACGGCGACGTTGGAGACCCCCTCGGTGCCGAGCTTGTCGAGGATGATCACCGCGAGCACCTCGGCCACGCCGTCGGGACGTCCGTCGGGACGTCGGCGCACCTCGGCGGCGTTGAGGATCAACCCCGCGCTGGGGAGTTCCAGCGACGAGGACATCTCCGCGTCGGCGCCGTCGCGGAGGACCACGGCCACGTCGGGCGAACCCGCGCGGCCCAGGGTGCGCTTGATGCCCTGCGAGAGCATCAGCACCGTGGCGAAGACGAAGACCACCAGGCCGATGCCCAGGGCCGTGGCCACCGTGGTGGTGGTGCGCACGCGGAGGTTACGAACGCTGTACGAGAGCGGAACCATCTCACACCCCTCTCAGTCCAACCGCCGCAGGGCGTCGATGACCGACAGCCGCGACGCGCGCCACGCGGGCACCGCCGCGGCCATGAGCCCCAGGAGCATCGAGAGCGCCAGGGCCAGCGCGATGGTCTGACCCTCGATGCGAAAGTAGGGCAGCGTGGCGCCCTGGTTCTCCTCGATCCACCGCCCGAGCCCCTGCTGCACGATGGGGTACGAGAGCGCGACGCCCGCGACGCCCGCGAGGGTCCCCAGGGCGGCGCTCTCGGCGAGGATGAACGCCGCCACGTGCTTCGGCAAAAAGCCCAGCGCGCGGAGCACCCCGTACTCGTTGGTGCGCTCGCGCACCCCCATGGCCACGGTGTTGCCGAGCAACAGCCCGAGGATGCCCAGGAGCACGAGCGAGATCACATCGATGGCGGTGAAGAGCCCGGACATCATCCCCATGAACGAGAGGTTCATCGCCTGCTCGCTCATCGAGGTGGTCTGCACGTCCTGCACGTCAAACGCCGCGTCGATGGCCCGCGCGATGGACGCGCTGCGCGACGGGTCGTCGATGCGCGCGACCATCCACCCGATGCGGTCGCGCCGCGCGGGCGGGATCGCGTCGTTGAGGTAGCGGTAGTGGAAGATGAACTGCGAGCGGTCCACCGAGCGCCGCGTGGCGGTGTAGATCCCGTCGACGGTGAACTCCCAGTCGCCGGGGTAGATCGTCCCGCGGAGGCTCACGCGGTCGCCCACGCGCCAGCTCATCTTGCGCGCGAGGACGTCCCCGACGATGGCGCCGCGGCGGTCCTCCCGCCAGCGGGTCATCGCGTCGGGGGGCACCACCATCTCGTTGTAGACCGTGAAGAACGAGTCGGTGTCGACGGCCATCGACGCGAAGAACTCGTTGGGCTGGCTCGGGAGCTTCGCGCCGAACCAGTTCGCCCACGTGGCGCTCTGCACCCCGTTGATCCCGCGCACCGTGTCGGCGTAGCGCCGCGGCAGGTCGAGGATGAAGCTCACCTTGTGGCGCGTGGCGACGC